>DASSZK010000245.1:0-5115 GCA_035702845.1 Acidimicrobiales bacterium | reverse complement strand
GGCCCTCGCCGACAGACAGCGACACGTCGGAAACAGCTTTGATCGTGCCGATCGGACGCTTCATCACAGCTCCGCCGGTGACCTCGTACTGCTTTTCGACGTGGTCGAGCTCGAGCATTGCCGCCCCACCCCCTGGAGCGGGGCCCCGAGGCGCCCTTTGGGTCACCGCAGCGACGGCGCCCCCTGTTGCCTGCAAGTCGGGATAGTGGCGGTCAGGGCGCCCCAGCACGGGATGGTAGCAAGCGAATTTGTGCTCGCCACCTTCGAGCGGCGGCTCGACGGTCACGCACTCGGTCGTGGCGTAACGGCAGCGCGGCGCGAACCGGCAGGCGGTCACCGGCTTGGAGAGATCGGGGGGCAGGCCCGGGATTGAGTACAGCAACTCGTTGGGGTCTTGGTCGAGACGCGGGATCGACTCGAACAAGGCCTCGGAATAAGGGTGGCGCATACGCTCGAAGAGCTCGTCGGTCGCCGCCGCCTCCACCACCTTGCCGGCGTACATCACGATGACCCGGCTCGTACGGGCGGCGATGACGCCCATGTCGTGCGTAATGAGGAGCACGGCCATGCTGAGGCGCTCGCGCAACTCGTCAATGAGATCGAGGATCTGGGCCTGGATCGTGACATCGAGGGCGGTCGTGGGCTCGTCGGCAATCAGCACTTTCGGGTCGCAGGCCAGCGCCATGGCGATCATTACCCGCTGGCGCAAACCACCCGAGAGTTGGTGCGGGTATTGGTGCACCCGCTCCTCGGGGCTTGGCATACCGACCAGGCGCAGGACCTCCACGACGCGTTCGTTCGCTTGTGCCTGGGTGAGGCCCTTGTGGACACGCAACGGTTCGCCGATCTGGCGGCCGATGGTCATCGTTGGGTTCAACGAGGTCATCGGATCCTGGAAGATCATGCCCATCTCGTTACCGCGAACGCCTTGCATCTCCCGTTCGGAAAGGGAGACCAGATCCCGCCCGCCGAGGAGGACCGAACCTCCCGAGATGTGACCATTGTTGGGCAGGAGCCGCATTGCCGAGAGGCCGATAGTGCTCTTGCCGCATCCCGACTCGCCTACCAAGCCAACGCATTCACCGGGCATAACCGAAAGCGAGACGCCGTCGACAGCGCGCACCTTCGAGTGGCGCATGTGAAAATCCGTGCGTAGTTCGCTGATCTCCAGCGCAGGCACTCCCGCCTGGCGCCCTAGCTCGGGTGCCTCCATTGTCGCCGTCATCGCGCCCCCCGGGCTCGCGCCATTTTTACTCCGCTCCAACTTGGTGCGCTCATCGCTTCTGCAACCGGACGTCGAGGCTGTCGCGAAGTGCATCGCCGATAAAGTTGAACGCAACTACTGACAGCACAATGCAGATACCGGCTGGGTAAAGCTCCCACCAGTAGCCATTGGCAAGGTTGTCGACACCGACTGTCAACATCGCCCCCCAAGACGGGATCGTATTTGGCAAGCCCAGGCCCAGGAAACTCAGCGTGGCAACCGCAATGATGGCGTCAGCAACCAAGAACGAAGTGTTCACCATGATCGTCCCGATGGTGTTGGGCACGATGTGACGTAGCACGATGCGCGCTCGCGTACCTCCCGCCACCGTCACAGCCTGGACATACTCCCGGGTGCGCAGGCTCAGGGCCTCCCCGCGCACCAGCCTTGCCGTCGGCGTCCACGAGATAAAGCTGAAAACGAGGATGAGCAGCAAGAGACTGGGGTTGAACATGCTGGCCAGGACGATCAGGAGGAACAGGGTTGGCAGCGCGTAGAGGGCGTCCACGATACGCATCATCACCGCGTCCACGGCACCGCCCACCACAGCCGACACCGCGCCGTAAATAGTCCCGACGATGGCAGCAAAAAACCCTGCGGCCAAGCCGATCTCTATCGAGCTCTGTCCCGCCACCATCAACCGCCCGAGTATGTCGAAAGCCTCGTTGTCGGTCCCGAGAATGTGGCCACCACTTGGCGACGAATTGGGAAGGCCATTGAGGATGGCCTGGGCGGTGTTTGTCTGGTTGGTCACGTAGATCATCGGGCCCACGAAGCTGAACAGCACCATGAGCAAGAACATGGCGAGACCTAGCACGGCCAGCTTGTTCTCCAAAAATGCCCGCACCGTAAGGCGCAGCATGCTGCCCGTTTCGTGCGCGTCACCGCCTTCTGGGGCGGTCCCCGCCAAGACGGGTGAGGCCAGCGGTGGCTTGTCCAGGCCCGGCTCGACCGCACCCGCGAAGGGCGTACCGGCGGACGGCGCACCGGCGGACGGACCGGCCAGCGGCGTGCTCTCTGCAGTGCCTTCCATAGTCTGCTCCAGTACCTGCTCAGTAACGGATCCGCGGGTCCAGGACCCCATAAGCGATATCTGCTACCAGGTTGCCCACGATGGTCGAGATGGCCGCCAGGAGGGTGAGGCCGAGCAACACGGCGAAGTCCAGGCTTTGCGCCGACTGGATGAAAAGTAGGCCGATCCCGGGGTAGTTGAAGATGTACTCGGTGATGATAGCCCCGCCCAGGATGTACGGGATCGACAGCCCGAGCAGTGTCGCCATCGGTATCAGCGAGTTGCGAAGGGCATGGCCGAAAAGTACAGCGCGCCGGCTCAGCCCCTTCGCCTTGGCCGTACGTATGTAGTCCTGAGCCAGGCTGTCTATCATTGCCGACCGCATGTACCGGCTATAAGAGGCAATGCTCACCAGCGACAGCGTGGCGACGGGCAGGATCAGCGCCGTCCACTGGGAGAACAGTGCTCCCACGGTGTTGCCCTGAGGAGCGTGGGAGGGCAGCCAGTGCAAGCTGATCGAAAAGATCTGGATGAGGACTGCACCAAGAAAGAAGGTGGGGAACGAGTAAAAGAAGAATGCCCCGCCGGTGACCACGTAATCGTCCCACCTGTTGCGCCGGACTGCCTGGTACACGCCCAACGGGATCGCCACCAGCACCGAGACCACCACCGACAGGCCCAGCAGGATCGCCGTCTTGGGGAGGTACTCCACCACCAACGACACGACCGAGGCGTTTTGGCGGTACGAGAAGCCGAGGTTGCCCTCGAAGACCCGCCCCACGTACAAGAAATACTGCTCCCAGAGAGGCTTATCAAAGCCGTTCAGCTTGTTGAAGGCGGCAATGGCTTGCGGCTGCGCCTTTACCCCGAGCTCGGCCCGGGCCGGGCTGCCGGGGAGCAGGTGCAGCAGCACGAACATGATAAAAGTGACAAGCAGCACCACTATCACGGCCTGCGCCAAGCGCCGGATGACGAACCCTGTCACGCCAATCCCGTCATTTCTATCCTAAGTGGTTGTCCTGAGTTAGCCGGCGGACCGGGGTGAGCGCATTGCCCACCCCGGTCCGGTATGGCCGCGTCAGCGGCCCCGAGGAGCGGTTACTTGCTCAGCCGCCAGAAGTTCGGCTGGATGTAGTTGCGGTAGCCGTTGAACTCGGTGGTAAGCCCATAGCCACTCAGGTGATAAGTGGCGGCAAGGTGGGCCGGGTCAGGCTGGATGATCCAGGGGTCGTCCTCTACCCAGCGGTTTTCGTAGTTCTTGTAAGCCCCCAGGTTCGTCGACACCGTGCTCTGGTTGATGTACTTGTCGAGCAGAGGGTCAGAGAAGCTGCCGGCGTTGAATGCCCCGCCGGTATTTATGAGGCCTTCACCCGAAGGGTAGGTGGACTCACCGATACCACCGTACTCACCGAGCTGCCAGGTACAAGTGGGAGCGGTCTTGTCCTTGCCGCACTGCTGCACCGTCGAGATAACGGTGTTGAAGTCGGTGCTCTTGGCCGTGATCTGGATGCCGGCCTCGCTGGCGTCGGCAGCAAAGAGGTCGTTGTCCTCTTGCTCGACCGTGCTGTCATTGGCATACAGCAGGTTGAACGCCAGCTTGGCCCCCGCTGCGATGCCCGCGCCGCACTGGTTGGGGCCGCTACCGGGACTGGCACAAGTGTCCACTCCGCCCGGGTTCAGCTTCCACCCGTGCCTGATAAGCATTGTCTTGGCCTTACTAACACTGAACGGGTACGGGTTCGACATCTCCTTGGTGCTGATGAACGGGTTACCCCTCGGGTTCACCGGGGTTGGCCCGTAGCCGGGGACACCATAGCCGTACATGAAGCGCTTGATCATGCTGTTCTGGTCCGTAAGCGTGGACAGGACCTGGCGGACGTATAACTGGCTAAGGATGGGCCCCACCTGGGGGTTTTTCAGGTTGGGGATCATGTAGTCGAAGCCCCAGTCGTAGACCTGGGTTATGTGGTAGCCAAGCCTTTTGAGCGAACCGATAGAGGGTACGTCGTTGGGCGGCACATAGCCGTAATTGAGGTTATTGCCCGCGCGCAACGCCGTGTACTCGGCGGTATCACTGGTGAAAGGGATCTCCTGGAACTGCGCCACCGTAGGTTTCACGCCCGAGTAATGAGGGTTGGGCACGAACACCGTGGGGCTTGCCTGGCCACCGTATGCCTTGAGCGTCCACGGGCCGTCGACAACCTTCCACAGCGGGTTCGTAGCATAGGTGCTTGTCTGCGCGGCCTGGGCTTGAAGGAACTTGAGCACGGCCTTGGCACCGCTCGGCGTCTCATCGTAGTTGCCGACCGGTCCATTGACGGACGTCTTGTCCCAAGCGTGCTGGGGCATCGGCGTGATGTAGTCAATGCCGTTGTCGATGAAGTACGTCGGGTTGATCGGGCTCTTCATGACGAAGCGCACAGTCGTGGGGTTGAGGATCGTGGTGCTCTTTATATTGTACGGGAACTGCGTGGGGCCCGAGTAGTTGCCCCACGTTGCCCCCATGGCTTCACCTAAGTTGATGTAAAAGGTGAGGTCACGGGCCGTCACGGGTTGGCCGTCCGACCACAACCAGTGCCGCAGATGCACGGTAAACACGGTACCGGTGCTGTTCACGACGGGTGGGTAGGCCATGGAGTTCTTGTAGTCCATGACCGGCTCAACCGGTGCAGGAGTGTAGATGAGAGGCCACATCAGGTTTATAAACTGGCTGTTGTTGTAAATGCTCTGATTGGCGGTCGACGTTTCCGGGAAGATGTAATTCGGGTTAGCGCCGGGAGACTCGGCGTACTTGATCACCCCGGACATGGCTTGGGCAGGCTCGCTCACCGGTCTCGGC
>DASSZK010000173.1:0-4435 GCA_035702845.1 Acidimicrobiales bacterium | reverse complement strand
TTCTATGCCTTCATCCAGTAGCGCTCGCAACCAGCGCAGGCTCATGGCGCCACGAGGGTTGCGCAACATCCGGGAGCGGACGTCGGGGTCCGTGGCGTGGACCGAGACGAACAGAGGCGACAAACCCTCGGTGACGACCCGCTCGAGGTCGGCTTCGGTAAAGCGCGTCAGGGTTGTGAAGTTCCCGTACAAGAACGAGAGCCGGTAGTCGTCGTCGCGCACATAAAGGCTCTTGCGCAGCCCTTTAGGCAACTGGTGGATGAAGCAGAACTCGCAGTGGTTGTCGCAGGTGCGGACCTGGTCGAACAGTGCCGCGTCCACTTCCATCCCGAGAGGGGTGCCGCCCTCGCGGTCGACCTCCAGTGAAAGCTCGAGGCCCCCTCTGCGCACGTCGAGGCTCAGCCGGTCGCGATCGGCCAGCAGTTGGTACTCGATGATGTCTCGGGGCATTTGGCCGTCCAGGGCGAGCAGTTCGTCACCAGGCTGGACGCCAGCCCGGTCGGCAGGTGACCCGGGAGCCACCGCGACCACTCGGGGGAGGGTCATGGCGTTCCAAGGATAGGCGAAAGTCAAAGCTGCCCTCCGCGGCGGCTCGGATGATGCCTGTGGCCAGGGCAGGCGTGACCGATGGCGCTGGGCTCGCCCGGCCGCCAGACCGGGGTCCGCGATAGCTTGGAGCACCGTGGACGTCGAAGAAGTGCTGCTTGCTTCTCCTCGCGGCTTTTGCGCCGGCGTAGAGATGGCGATCAAAGCCCTGGCCTGGATGGTGCGCGTCTTCGAACCGCCGGTGTACTGCTACCACGAGATCGTCCACAACCAGATTGTCGTTGACCGCTTCCGCCAGCTCGGAGTCGTGTTCGTCGACGACGTCTCCGAAGTGCCGCCAGGGCGTCCCCTCATGCTCTCCGCTCACGGGTCTGCCCCCGCGGTCGTTGCCACGGCCCGTGACTCCGGGGGGGCGGTCGTCAATGCCGTGTGCCCACTCGTCACCAAGGTGCACCACGAGGTGAAGCTGCGGGCATCGAAGGGCTATTCGATCATCTACGTGGGGCACGAAGGCCACGAAGAAGCCGTAGGGACGATGGCTGTGGCGCCAGAGGCCATCTACCGCGTGGAAAGCGTTGAAGAAGTGTGGGCTGTTCCCGAGGTGGACGGCCCTGTCGCCTTCCTCGCCCAGACAACGCTGGCGGTCGATGAGTGGCGCAACATACTGGCTGCCGCCCAGGAGCGATGGCCCGATCTTTGGATCCCCGGGCGCAGCGACCTGTGTTTTGCCACGACCAATCGCCAGAGCGCACTGCGAGCGGTCGCCGGGCGCTGCACGACGATGGTCGTCATCGGGTCGGCAAATTCCTCAAATACCCTCGCGCTCGAGCGCACTGCCAAAGCGGCCGGCTGCCCGCGAGTCATTCGTGTCAACCAAGCGCGCGAGCTCCCTGACGACCTCTCAGGCGTCGTCGGGGTAATTGCGGGCGCGTCAGCGCCCGAGCACCTCGTCGACGAAGTACTGGAAACGCTGAACCCGCGATCGGGCACGCAAGAGGTGCGCGCCGTGGACGAGGACGAGTACTTCCCACTTCCCCGCGAACTGCGCGAGCTATTGCGCCAAGTCGCTGCCGTTGTGAGCGCCGTGTCCTTCGCCCCCTCCACGGCAGGCCTCGACGCGGAGCGCGAGCAAACGCCCCTTGACGGCCGGGACGTCCCCGCGGCCCGGGTGCTCGCTGCTCTGGGCTGATCTTCGGGCTGGGCTGATCTTCGGGCTGGGCTGATCCCGCGGGTGCAGTGTGCTAGCGGTCACGACTGGTGTAAGAAGGGCGTATGACGATCCCGACCGCACCGTTTGGTCGCACAGGCCACATCAGCACTCGGGCCATCTTCGGTGGTGCCGCGCTTTCCCAGGTCTCCCAGGCGGACGCCGACCGCGCTTTCGAGGTGATCGTCGAGGCGGGCATCAACCATCTCGACGTGGCCGCCAGTTATGGCGAAGCCGAACTACGGGCCCGCCCCTGGCTCTCCCGAGCACCCGGCCAGTTCTTCCTTGCGACAAAGACAGGCGAACGCAAAGCGCCCAAGGCGCGAGAAGAGCTGGAGAGGTCGCTCGAGCGGATGGGGGTAGACCACGTAGACCTATGGCAGCTGCACAACCTGGTCGACCCGATCGACTGGGACACCGCTCTCAGCCCCGGTGGGGCTCTGGAAGCGGCCCTTCAAGCCCGAGAAGAGGGGCTCGTCCGCTTCATAGGCGTAACAGGGCACGGGTTGCAGGTGGCGGCTACTCACCTGCGTTCGTTGGAGCGCTTCGATTTCGACTCCGTGCTGCTCCCCTACAACTACATCACGATGCAGAATCCCTACTACGCGGAGAACTTCGAGGCAGTAGCAGCGAGGTGCGACGAGCGAAATACCGCAGTCCAGACCATCAAGTCCATTGCCGCCGCCCCATGGGGAGGCCGGGACAAGACAGCGGCGCCTTGGTATGAGCCGCTCACGGAGCAGGACGACATCGACCTCGCAGTGTGGTGGGCGCTCGGGCGTGAGGGGGTCTTTGTCAACATGGTCTCGGACCTGGAGATCCTCCCCAGGGTCCTCTCGGCCGCGGCGAGGTATGCGCACCGGCCGAGCAACGAGGAGATGGACGCACTCGTGGACCGCCGCAAGGTCCAGCCACTTTTTGTATAACCCACGCGGGCAGGGCGGCGTGGGAGCCTGTCAGGGATGCCAGCCCGTTGGGTAGTAGCCGGCTGAGCACTGCGGAGGTGGTTGCCGGGGTCGACTGTTCGACCCAGAGCACGAAGGTGCTCTTGGTCGACGTCGCCTCAGGGAGAGTCCTGGACAAGGCCAGCGCCCCCAATGAGGTGACCGGTGAGGGGGGTGCTAGGGAAAGCGATCCCCGTGAATGGGCGAACGCACTACGGCGTGCCCTGTGTGCTCTTGAGCGCCGCCACGAGATCCGGGCCTTGTCGGTCGGAGCGCAGCAGCACGGCCTGGTCGCCCTCGGCCCCGACGACGAGCCCGTGGCGCCCGCCCCGCTATGGAACGACACTCGGGCGGCAATGGATGCCAGCCGTCTCGTCGACGCCCTGGGCGGCCCTGCGGCATGCGCTGCCGAGACGGGGTCAGTGCTTACAGGTTCGTTCACGGCATGCCATTGGGCCCGCTGGAAGCGGGAACGCCCCGACTTGGTCGGCCGGGTGGCGAAGGTCATGTTGCCCCATGATTACTTGTCTTTCTGCCTCACCGGTCGGGCCGCGACCGACCGCAGTGATGTGTCAGGGACAGGTTGGTGGTCGCCCGGCACGCAGGCGTACAGCGAGCGGGTCCTGGCTTTGCCAGAGATCGAGCTCACCCCGGAGCAATTGCCCGATGTAGTCGCGCCCGATGCAGCCGCCGGGGAGATCACTGCGCAGGCGGCGGAGCGCTTCGGATTGGCAGAAGGTACACCTGTGGCTTGCGGAGCCGGGGACAATGCTGCTGCCAGCCTCGCCCTCGGGCTGATGGCCGGCGAGGCGGCCCTCTCGCTAGGGACCTCGGGTACCGTTTTTGCACCTTCGCGCTCCCCCAGTTGGGACCACACCGGCACGGTAGCGGGGTTCGCCGGGGCCGACGGGGGGTGGCTGCCCCTGGCGTGCACGCTCAATGCCACGCTGGCGGTTGACCAGGTCGCCGCGTGGCTCCAAATCGGGCGAGAGGACGTGGCGCCGTCGGGGCCCGTCATCTTCCTGCCGTGGCTCGGTGGCGAGAGGACCCCGAACCTGCCCATGGCCAGCGGTGCTGCCGCCGGCCTTCGCCACGGGACCACACCGGGTGCCATCCTGCAGGCGGCCTATGAGGGCTTGGTCGCGACGCTGCTCGACGCCCTGGGACGGCTGGCGGAGTGGGCTCCTCAGGATGCGGGACAACCGCTGCTACTCGTCGGCGGTGGAGCACGAGGCGCCACATGGCAGGAGACTGTGCGCCGGCTCAGCGGTCGGCCGGTTCTCATACCTGACGCGCAGGAGCTGGTCGCCTATGGCGCTGCCGCACAGGCGGCAGCCTTGGCCACCAACCGCCACCCAAACGATGTGGCACGGATCTGGGGTGGCCGGCGCGGGTTGGAACTGCCCGCTGTGGAGCGCGACACCGAGACGCTGGAGCGGGTGGTGGCGTTCCGTGAGCACATGACCTCCTGGTACGGGCGCTCGTGACCAACCCCTCCCTTTTGGGCACAGAAGCTGCGGGCGCTCGTCATGACGGCGCCACAAGTACGCCCACCGAGGCATTTGCCGGCCCCACCGAGGCGCTCGCCGGGCCGGGGTGGGTGGTAGGCATTGACATCGGGGGCACCTTCATCAAGGCGTCGGTAGTCGGGCCCAATGGCCTTGTCCAGGAACGGTTCCGGGCACCGACGCAAGCGGGCGACGGGCCGGAGGTCGTCCTCGGCAGAGCTGCCGACCTC
>DASSZK010000304.1:0-4144 GCA_035702845.1 Acidimicrobiales bacterium | reverse complement strand
AGCTCGTACAACGACAAGTTGGGCAAGCCTATAAAGTGCTTTTGCAAACTTTGGCTGTGCGTTGGGCCATAGCCTCTCCCGGCGCCCGTCGGGGTACGCACCAGCACCGGCAGTTGGACGTGGCGGCCAAACATCGTCGGGATCTTGCTCCAGGTATTGGCGAGGGCGTCGAAGGCCAAGGCCGTGAAGTCCGAGAACATGAGCTCTGCCACGACCGGGCGCCCGGTGAGGGCGCAGCCCGCCGCCAAACCGGCAATGGTGGCTTCACTGATCGGGCAGTTAAGGACCCGTCCGGGGAAGCGCGCCGAAAGGTCCCGGGTGACGCCGAAGGCCCCGCCGTAAGGGCCCTCTATGTCCTCACCCACCACGATGGTGCGCGGGTCTCGCTCCAATGCCAGTGAAAGGGCCCGGTTGAGCGCCTGCAGCACCGATTCAGGCAAGAGGGACCGCCCACTGTGACAAGGGCCGGTCCAGGACGTCGCCCACAGCGTTTTTGACGGCCAACTCTTGCCGGCGCGCTGCGGCACGGAACGCGTCGGGCCACCAGCTCTCGAAGACCGGCGCCCAGTCCGCTTCATGTGCCGCCTGCATTATGTGGGCAGGCCGCGTGTCGTCCCCCTTGCTGTGTGGCCCGAGCCGGGGAGCGAGGAACTCGATGACGGACGGGCACTGTTCGTCCCTCACCGATGCGACGGTGCGTGCAACCAGTTCGCGGGCAGTGCCAATATCCGTGCTTTGGACGCAGGAGTAACGCACCCCGAACGCCGCGGCGCGGGCCGCGACGGTGCCGGCCATATGCGCCGTGGTCGGGGTCGACTGCGCGATCCCATTGTTCTCTACGACAACCAGGAGAGGGACCTGCCACAGTGATGCCAGGTTGAGCGCCTCGTATACTGTCCCCTCGCCGAAGGTCCCGTCGCCAATGTAGGCGCAAGCGATGGCCGAGGATCCATCCCACTTGAGGCTCGCGGCTACCCCCAGAGCGATCGGCAAGCTGGCTCCCTGTACACCGGTCGACATGTAGCCGGGACGGTAGATGTGCTGGCTACCGCCCACGCCGTTGCACGGGGCTCCTTCACGCCCAAGGATTTCTGCCAGGAGGCCGTGGACGTCCCCGTAACGGGCGAGGTAGTGGCCATGCCCCCGGTGGTTGCTGAAGACGAAGTCCGCTTCTGCGAGATTGGCGCTCACAAGGACCGGAGCTATCTCTTGCCCCAGGCAGGTATGAGTTGTCCCGCCCACTTTGCCCTGCGCGAAAAGTTCGAGTAGGGCCGTCTCGAATTGGCGCAGAAGGAGCAGCTGGGGAAGCTCAGGTGGTGGTCCTTGCTCAGCCCCGGGTTGTGGGCCCCGTACCTGCCCGGCCAAGCCCGGGTTCACCGCGCCGGCGATACGGGCCGTACGCTAAGTGCGGACTCCACTGAGCGGGAGCACTCGTCGAAACTGAACCCAAGGGAGAACAGTTCCTCAACGTCAAGCTCGATGCCGAAAGCCTCGTCGATCTCGGTCATTAGGTACACCATGGCAAGAGAGTCCCCGCCGAGGTCGAAAAAATCGTCACCGTCCTCGACGGCTTCTTGGTCAAGTACGGTCTGCCAGATGTTGCGCAGCCTCTGTTTGAGGCCGGGCTCCTCATAGCCGGTCATCGACGTTTCGCCTGCCTTCCCGTGCCGTCGTGCTCGCGTCGAAATATTACACCCGTGGCGGTGCCGGCGCGCCCCGTCGGCCAGCCAAAAGTGGGAGCCCAAGGGGGGGCCAAGTGGGGGCCCAAGTGGGAACAATGTGTATTCGGTCTACTAAGGTCTCTCCGGTGCCTGAGAACTCGGCGCGTGGACAAAAACCGGCAAATCGTACCGGTGCCCTCGTGGTCGTGGCGCCCGCGACCGGCGACGACCAGCAAGCGACTATCACGCCCGGCGGCGCCGCTATGCGAGGGGGCTCGGCCGGGCCTGGGGGCATAGACGGTGAGGCGTTAAGCGCCAGCGAACGAGCGCCGGCGCTCACGCTGCTTTGCCTGCCACAGATTGGCGGCGGTGTTTCGACTTTTCATACCTGGAAGGGTCTTTTCGGGGCCAATGTCCGTTTGGTGGCGGCGCGCCTTCCAGGTAGGGAAAGCCGCATGCGCGAGGTGCCGTACTGCAGGGCTGAGGACGCCGTGGCCGAACTGGTGGACGCTCTCGCTGTCGACGGTACCCAGCGCTTGGCACTGTTCGGTCACTGCAGCGGCGCGGTCGTCGCGTACGCGCTGGCCCTTGAGATCGAAAAGCGTGGGGGGCCGTTACTGGAAGGCCTTTACGTCTCCTCCTTCGGGCCACCGCGTGCCGAAGGCAGCGGCAACGGCACGGAGGTTTACCGGCTACCCGATGCTGAACTGTTGCACCATGTCGAGCAATTGGACGGCACCCCGGCGCGCGTCATGGACAGCCCCCAGCTGATGGCCATGGTAATGCCCAAGTTGCGAGCCGACTTCCAGATCATGGAGACCTACCTGGTGCCGGGCGGGTCAGCGCCGTTGCAATGCCCGCTCGTGCTGTTTGCGGCAGGCAACGACCGCACGCTCGGGGCGGCGGAGGTGGCCGAGTGGGCGCGGTTCGCCGCGCGTCCCCCGACGGTGTTCCAAGTGGAGGGCGGTCATTTCAGCGCCCTGCCGGCCGTCGGCGAGGTCCTCAGCCGCTTACTCGGGTGATGAGGCGAACAGCTCGACGCAGTGTTCGGCAACCGACCGAGCGGCACCCCCCGACGTGACCTGGTCGTCTGGCCATGTGGGCTGGAGGCCAATGCAGGCGAGAGCGGCGTCCGCGACCGTACGAGCCGACCAGTCTTTAGCCAGGAGCCGGGTGCCAATGCCCGCTGCTTGCACCCGGCCGGCGTTATCCGGGCGCCCAACGCCGTCTGCCAGGACCAACTGCGGCACTCGGTCCTTGGCCGCCCGGGCCACGGTGCCGATGCCGCCGGCGTGGACCACGAGCCGGGCGCCATCCAGCCAACCCCGGCTTGTTGCCGTTTCGACACGGAACCCGGGCGGCAGCGCGGGCACCAGGTCGGGCCAGGGAGCTACGACAGTCGCCGCTAGTCCCGCGTCGGCGATACCGGCGACGGCGATGTCGTAAAACTTCGGGTTGAGCAGCCGGCTGGTCCCTCCCGAGATGACGACGGGAGGGCGCGGGCCGGCTCTACCCGCCTCGCCATCTTCGGTGCCGGTGCGCCGGGGCATCAGGTCGTCACCATAAGGGAAACCGGCCAGCAGCACTGGCTCCGGGGCCCGGGTACCTGCACGGTCAAACCATGGTGGCCACATGGCGCCGACCAGGCTGGCCTGCGCCAGCCACGTCCCCCACTTGACGACTTGGCCTAGGCCATAGCGGTTCCGGTAGTCGTTGAGGCGGGCGCCCACACCCTTGCTGAAGAACATCCCAGTAGCTGCCGCTGCGCCGAAGTGGCTGGGTTCGAGCACCATGCTGGCATAGCGTGCTCCCGCGACCTCGGCGCCCACGCGCGCCGACAGGGCGCACGTGTGGTGACCGACGATGACGCTGTGGCCGTCGCAGATGTCCACAAGCGCATCCAGCTCGGTTTCGAACAGCTGGAACAAGCCGGCGTCCTCGTAAAAATCCGCCAGGGTGCTTGGGCGCAGGTCCAGCATGGCACCCATGGCGCTCAGGTAGTGCTCGTACTGGCCCGGTCGGTCGTTGGCGACGAAAACGGCTCCGCAGCTTTCGACGAGCTGGCGGTAGGGGCTATGGGTAATGACCGACGTGGGGCACCCGAGGCCGACGAGCTCACGGGCGAGAGCGGCGAAAGGGAGCACATCCCCGGCCGTCCCTTGAGTGACCAGTACGGCTTGAGCTCTTGCGGGCGAGGGCGAGGGCAAGGGCGCTCTCTAAGCCGGGGACATTGTTGCCGGGCCCTCAGGCGGCCGGGATCTTCATGTGGCCGGGGTCGCACCGGCCTTGACGCCGGTCATCACAGCAGCTTCGTTCACGACCGGCCGGGGCACAACGGGATCGAACCCAGCCTGGCGGAAGTAGCTTTCCCAGGTGGCCATGGGCACGGGCCTTTCCTGGATGCGGAAGGTGAACCGGGCGACGTTCTTGGCCAGGCGCCACCAGCCCGCTGGGCCACGCTTCACCATCGCCGCCACCTTGGA
>DASSZK010000376.1:0-2889 GCA_035702845.1 Acidimicrobiales bacterium | reverse complement strand
GGGCCGTGCCGCCCAACCGGCGCAGGACGCCGTCCATCGCCTCGATGAGGTGGGCCTGGTCCATCGACTCGGCGAGCACCGCCCGGGTCCGACCCGAGTGGCTGAGGGTGCCGAGCAGCACGTAGGCCGTGGCGTCCCAGGGGGCGTGGCGGCGTTCGGCCCAGTCCCACTGGATCTCTTCACCCGCGGGATGGTCGATCTCGATGGTCTCACGCCCCTTCACGCCCGAGCACGCCTCACAGCGGGGCCGCAGACCCCCCAGGCGCAGCTGGCGGGCGAAGCTCGGATAGGCGCGGTCGTAGCCGAGGGGGACGACCTCGTCGAAAAGAGGGGACGACCTCGTCGAAAAGAGCGGTGGCCCACAGGTGCGGGTCGTCTTGGAACCGGGCCTTCACGTAGTCGAGAAACGGGGCCAGCGGGTCCGGCTCCGATGATCGCCGCACACCGGCGACCCGTTCGCCGGACAGGTATGCCCGCACCGTCTTGCGGTCGCAGTCGAGGTGGCGGGCGATGGCCGAGATCGACCATCCCCGCTTGGACAAGGCATTCGCTTCCACGTCGTCACTCCTTGAGAACATGGCCGGGGGCTCCTCGCGCTGGTTGGCTGGAACCATCAGCGTCGGGGAGCCCCCAACCGGGTTGGTGGATCCCTGCATCGGGCCCACCACCCCGCTCAAGGGTGGGGAATTTCAGTGATCGTCAGTGGGGAGATTCAGCGATCCGCAGCAGCACCTCCGACCCCGAGCCTGCACACTGCCGCTTGGCACGAACGACCGAGTGTGGTTCGGAATCGATCGCACTGGCGCAGGAGCTCGCGACGGCAAAGGGTACCGATCTTCGGCTCGTGGATGCCACGGACCTGGCTGGCACGCGCAGTGGCGAGGCGATGCGCCAGACCTTTCGCGACCTGGTCCAGGCGGCCATCTGGGCATCGGCGCGACCGACGGCGCGCCGCTCCGCCGCGGCCCCGCGCGGTGACGCCACTCCACGTGGTCAAAAACGCGCTCAATCCCACTCTTCGCGCGTCCGTTGTTCGGGGAGGCGGAGCAACGGAATGCTCAGCCGACTCGGCCCACGGACGGGCTCGGCACGGCGCTAGGGCGCCTTGGTTGGACTCGTCCGCGAGGGGTTGAGGCAGTGAGCAGCGGGGTCATCGGCATCCTCCAGTTCGCCATCGACGGTATTACCAGCCAACAGAGCGCGACGGCGAACAACATCGCCAACGAGGCCACGCCTGGCTACACCGCCACCGAGGTCAATTTCGAGCAGAGCCTCTCCCAGGCGCTCGGTTCCTCGGGCACCCAACTCACCCAGGTCTCCAAGTCCCCCTATGCAGGCCCCGCCGCGACCAATGGCAACAACGTTGACATCGGCAGCGAGATGGTGAATGCGGAGCAGGAGACACTGCACTACCAGGCCGTCACCGAGTCATTGAACGCCCAGTTCCGCCTCATCCAAGGTGCCTCGGGAGGCAGTTACCAATGAGTTCGCTCTTCTCCGTCCTTGGCATCGCGTGCAGCGGTGTGGATGCCATGCAGACGTGGCTCGATGCCGCCGGCGGCAACATCGCCAACGCCAACGACGTCGTCTCTCCCAATCAGAAGACCTACGCGGACGAGCTGACCTTGCTTTCGCCGACCGGTGCCCCGGGACAGGCCGGCATGGGTGTGCAAGCAAGCGTGGTCCTCGGCCCGAACAGCGGCGTGTTGGCCTACGCCCCGAACAACCCGCTTGCCAACGCGCAAGGCGACGTCAAGTACCCGCAAGTCTCGACCTCGCACGAGCTCGTGAATCTGATCCAAGCACAGGACGCCTACCAGGCGAACACCTCGGTGATGCAAAAGGCGATCTCCGCGTACCGCTCCGGGCTCACGATCGGCAGCTGAGATGTCCATCGCTGCGATCCCCTCGGTCCCAACCCTGCCGGCACTGCCGAGCATCAGCCCGCTCCCGTCCAACCCGGCCACGCCAGCGAGTGGCACGGACTCGTTCTCCAACCTCATCGGAAATGCCGTCAACGCCCTGCAACAGGCACAGAACAACGCCTCGAGCGCCGAGGCCCAAGCAGCCGCTGGCCAGGGGAACCTCGCCGACACCATGATCGCCGCGTCGAAGGCGTCGCTCGATACCCAGGTGACCACGGACCTATTGGACAAGGCGATCACGTCCTACAACTCGATCATGCAGATGAGCTTTTGACATGGCTCTCGTCCCCGCCGACCTCTCCCGCCTCAAAGATGGGGCCCGTCGCTTCGCGTCCGGCTTCTCCCGCGGCCAAAAGACGGTCACCGTCCTCGCCGTCATGGGCGCGATCTTGGTCGGGGTCATCTTCATGTCGATGTCCGGCAAGCCCAGCTACTCGGTGCTGTTCACCAACCTCCAGCCGTCCGACGCCGCGGCAATCACCAACCAACTGGCGACCAATCACGTGCCCTATCAGCTCGAGAACGGCGGCTCGACGATCCTCGTTCCCCAGAACGACGTGGACCAGCAGCGCCTCGCGGCCGCGGCGGCCGGACTCCCCTCCCAAGGCACCGTCGGACTCTCGCTCCTCGACAAAGAAGGGCTCACCACCTCCCAACTGACCCAGCAGGCGGACTACCTCCAGGCCCTCCAAGGCGAGCTCGAGCAGACGATCGGCGCCATCAACGGGGTGCAGAGCACCCAGGTACGCATCGCCCTTCCTGCCAATCAAACCTTCGCCCTCGGCAACACCAACCCCACCGGTGCTTCGGTGCTCGTCAGCTTGAAGCCGAACTTCACCTTGAGCTACGGCCAAGTGCAGGCGATCACCTCCCTCGTCGGCTCAGCCGTGCCCGGCCTGAGCGCGAGCAAGGTGACCGTCGCGGACTCCAACGGCAACCTGCTCGCGGGCCCTGGCGTGAGCGA
>DASSZK010000233.1:0-8824 GCA_035702845.1 Acidimicrobiales bacterium | reverse complement strand
CGAGCTCAGCCTCGGTGCCAGTGGTTTCCTGATTGCCTGCAATGGCCGGAGGAGGCTGACCCCTTCGGCATGGCTAGACCGGGTTCTTGCGCAATCCGGCAGCGCGGCGCTCGTGGTGCTCGGCATAGGCATCGTCGCGGCCGGTTTCACCACTTCTTCGGCGTCGCCGCACTGGCTTGTCAGGGGGGCGGTCATAGCGCTGGGCACGAGCGTTGTCTGTGCCGGGCTCACGACCGCTTTACGGCGACCTTGGCACAACGTGAGGCTGTTCGCTGTCGGCTTCGCTGCACTGGCCACGCTGTCAGCGACGGCGGTCGCGGCCGATGCAGCCGGGGCCGGTGCCGGCACCCGACAGACGCCTTTTGCGGGAAATGCATGGTCGGACACGGGCTTTTGGACGGCCAACCCGACCGCCAAGACCGGAGCGGTTGGTTGGTACCGGGCCGTGGCCTGCCCTACGGCGCAGTTCTGTGCGGCCTGGGGAGCCGGCCCGTTCGGTGCATCGGTGTGGAGCATCAGCACCGACGGAGGTGCCAAATGGGTACCCGCGCGGCGGGCGGCGGTGAGCTCGCCCGCACACTGGGGCCCGATCGTCATCCACTACGGGCTCTCGTGTTGGGGGCGCTCCTACTGCGTCGCTGCCGGGTCGCCGCCGGTCCAGAGCATCGACGGCGGCCGGCAGTGGGCTCCCGTGCTATCAAGCTCGGAGGCAACGGTGCCGAGCTTTGCGGCGAGAGCGGACTGCTTTGCTGCCAAGAGCTGCATGCTGCTCTGCTACCGCCACAACGGCGGTCCTGCCTCACCGATCATGGTCACCCACGATGAAGGCAAGCACTGGGTGAGGGCCGCATTGCCGCCGGGGGCGTGGTCGCTCGACAGCGCATATTGCACGGGGCCAGAGCGCTGTATCGCAGTGGGCTCGAAAGGCCCGCGCGCGTCCCCGAGGGCGGCGGAGCTCGACAGCGCCGACGGCGGGCTCTCCTGGCACAGCCTCACGCCGCCGCCGGGAACTTCCTCGCTGTCTGACGTGACTTGCCCGGCCGCTGCCAGGTGCGTGGCGGTCGGCTCACCGCTCGTCACCTTTTCGCATGGCGACCCAGTGTCATCCGGGCCGGCGGTCTTTTGGAGCCGGGACGGCGGACGAAGCTGGGCTCGTTCCGTCCTGCCTTCGCTACCCGGCGGGCGTCCGTCCTCGACGCAAGTGACGTCAGACGCAGTGGGCTGCTCGGACAACGTGTGCACCGCCATCGTCTCGGTGACGGCGTTCTTTGGACCTTCCAAGTCAGAGCTCCTACTGAGCACCGATTACGGCAGGACCTGGGCGCTAAACAGCACCCCTCGCTCCCTCGCCCGTTTTGCCGCGGGGGCCGACATCCAGGCGCTTGCGTGCAACGCGACCCGCGTGTGTGCGGCGGTCGGCGACGGGGACGATGGCGGAGTGATCTTCTACAGCCACGACGGTGGGCTGACCTGGGCCACAGCCCATGGCCGAAAAGGCGGGCCGGCCTGGAGCTGACAAAGCAGGCGCCCGTAGCCTGGCGGCTTCCGGCACGGTCCACGCCGCACCTGCACCACGCTCGTGGGGGGTGCGGTAACTCATCACCCAGCTCGTTGGAACGCTGCTTGCGCCCAGCGGTGCCAGCCCGCTCGGTGCATTCGGTGCATATTTCGTCCTTCATCTTTCGGTGACTTAGCTCTCCAGGGGTAGGAATATGCGAGGCTCGGGCGCGATGGTGGACTTGCTTCTCGTGCGACATGCCGAACCGCTTGTCAACGCCCAAACGTCGGCGGCAGATTGGCCGCTAAGCGAGCGCGGGCGCGTTCGCGCAGCGGCCCTCGCTCACACCCTGGTCACTCTCAGTCAGACTGCCGAAGTCTGGTCGAGCCCGCAACGCAAGGCCTGGGAAACCGCTGCGCTCGCCGTTCCCGGGCTTACTCCCACGGTGCGGGACGAGCTCTCGGAGGTTGAGCGCCCGCCCTATCCCGACGCCGAGACGCATAGGGCTGCCGCGTCGGAGTACCTCAGCGGTAGAGACATTCAAGGTTGGGAGCCGCACGCATCGGTGCACCAACGGCTGCAAACGCTTGAGCGGAGGCTCCCGGCGACCGGGCACCTAATCGTAGTGAGCCACGGTGTCCTCCTCACAAAGTGGATCCAACATGTCGTTGGCCTGGAAGAGCCGGCTCGCTTTTGGAGCGACATGACGCTTCCGGACGTCTGGGCCCTGGATTTCGCCACCCGGACAGTGACAAGCGCCGTCACGGCCCCACGTCCTCGGTCAATGCGCTAAAAGCCAGCAACATCCAGCGGACATCAGCCCACGTTTCGAGCGCCGGTCAGCGGGCCCTTCCCCAGCCGTCGAGGCGAGGCAATGAGGCACGGGGCCCCGGACGACCCGGACACGCGACGGCTCTCGAACAGGGCTTTTCGCACGTTGGTCGAAGGCTCGGCGGTGGACTTTAACCTCGTACAGCGGAACGCGACCCGCCGGCGTGGGATTAAGGAAGGCGTGGGGAACCAGCCAGGGACGGACAAGAAACCGTCATCTTCGATTGCACGAAGCACGCCGTCGCACTGGCGCGCCGCCCTTGCTCTGGCTGGGACAGTGTTGGGGTGCGCCTTGGCTTTGTGCGTGGTGGCTCCGGTATGGGCGAACGTCCCCCGGCCTCCCTCCAGGGTGCGGGCGTCAGTGGTTGGCAAGTGCAGCGTCAACCCGGATTTCGTCGGCAAAACGCTTTATGAGGCAAGAGGGCTGACCGCAAAGCTGCCCGCACCTGGCCAAGCCGCTACGAGCCTGCCATGGGGGCTGCAATTGCAAGGACTTTACTGTCAACTGCTCCGGGATCCGGTTGGAAGTTATGACGGGCAGACCGTGCGGTACGGCTGCCGAGGCTCGGACCTCAGGCTTCTCGGCGAACTGGACAAGGGGCACGCTGCTTGGAAAGTGCGTTCAGTCCGCTGGAGCGGCAAAAACTACGCTCCGGGGCCGGTTGAGACCGTACTCGGAGCTTGGTACGCAGCTCGGTCGAAATAGCTTCAGTGAGCAGCGGAACGAAACGTGCATTTGCTTACGGCCGCAGGGGCTCGATTGTCATCCAACCGCGAAGGCGAAGCTCGGCGGCTAGCTGCTCTGTAGGGATACGGCGCAGGAGCTGCTCCTGGGCGGAGCGCCGCCAATCCTGGGGCGCGGCCGGCTCGGCCGGACCGGGCTCGGCTGTTTGTAGCCGTTGGACGTAGTCGTCAGCCTCGTCGCGTGTGAACCTCCCGCCGGCTTGACGCTGGGTGAAACCCAGTGGGCCTCGTGCGTCACGGAAATCCCGGTGGCCTGCGCCTTGGACCAGAGCCAGCAGCTCTTGCATTTGCCTAGACGACGCCGGCGGACCTGACTGTTGCCCAAATGCCATTTCACGCTCTCCCGGTTCAGGCAGACGCGGGGCCGCGACGCGGGCCCCTCATCGCCCAATTATAGCAGCGTATCGAACGTCTGTTCCCGCAACCTGCTCCCCGGCACCGGCCTTGTTCAATGACCGGTTCAGGCCGGATCGCCCATACCGGGAAGCGCACTCGAGTTGCTGGCAGCTATCACTGCGATCCTCGACCCCGGGCAGTTGGCACGGGACATCCGCTCTGGCGTCGCCGCAGAAGATGCGGCGGCCGCCCTTATCGGCGTCTTTCCCGTGGCCCCGCTACCCGAGCGCTCAGCCCGGGCCGGGCGCCTGCTTGATGTACGCATGGAGGGGCTTCGCCCGCCCGCCGTAGACGAGCGGAGGCGCGTCTACGGGACCGCCTTGGGATCGGCACATACTACGCCGCGCCTCGAAATTTGTAGCGGTAGCATCCAGTAGTGGAGAACCTAACCCACCTGCGAGCGGTGGTGACCGGTGCGACGAGCGGGCTTGGCGAGGCGATGGCCGACGCATTGCTCGAAGCCGGAGCGCGTGTTGCATTCGCCAGCCGTCCAACCGTGCGCCTCGACGAGGCGGTGGCACGTCGGTGCGATCGCGGCCTGGCCGCGTTCGCCGTACCGATGGACGTGCGCGACCCTATTTCGGTACAAGCGGGGGCCCAGAAGGCTGAGGCGCTCCTGGGCGGCGTCGACCTGGTCGTGAACAATGCCGGTATCGGGATGCGCACGGTGAACCCACGGTTCCTGGAGGAGCCCATGGCGTTCTTCGAGGTCCCTCCAGACCGCTTTACCGATGTCGTCGCCACCAACCTGACGGGGTACTTCCTCGTTGCCAGGGCATTTGCGCCGAGGTTCGTCGAGCAACGCAGAGGCCGCTTTGTCAATATTTCAATGAACCATGAGACGATGCGCCGGCGGGGTTTTGTGCCCTATGGCCCGGCGCGCGCTGGGGCAGAGGCGCTGAGCCTCATCATGGCCGAGGACCTGCGGGCGGACGGCGTCGCTGTCAATATCCTGCTGCCTGGTGGCGCTACGGCGACAGGCATGGTGCCCGATAGCCTCCCCGGGGGTACCCGGCGCAACCTCCTCCAGCCCGACGTCATGAAGGCCCCGATTTTGTTCCTTGCCTCTCACGAGGCTGAAGGGCTCACAGGGGAGCGGATCGTCGCCAAGGACTTCGAGCGCTGGCTTGCTGACTTCCGCTCCCGGGCAACGGCTGGTGCGCCCCTGCAGTCCCCGGAAGGCCCTGAACGCACTTAGAGTGCACCCGGCGCCTATTCGGTGCCCTTATACGAGCCGTAAAGCCGTCGTTCCCGATGTGGACCACTCGGTCAGACTCCAACTTGACGCAACGTCCTGCCCGCCTGGTTCAACCACGGCCGCGATCGACAACGCGCCATGAGCCGTTTCGGAAACCGATCACAAGGTTCCAGTTCACGCCTGGCGAGGCCGTCAGATCAAAACCGGGGAAAGGCGACCCGTGGACCTCAACCGCCGAGTACCACAACCCTCCACCAAGCAAATTGTTGTCGTCAGCGACACCGTTCACATGGCCCACCTGGGACCAGCGCCGCCCAGTCCAGCACAACACTGTGATATTTGCTCGGGGGGCGGTCTGCGCCGGGCCCACCGTGGGCTGGTCCGCATCGATCATCCAGTAGGCCCCATCTGCCACCATTACCCCGCTTAGCGAAGAGCCGGCAGGCAACCCGAGCCATTGTGGGGGCTCCGCGGCAGTGACCTCTGGCGCCACCGCGGGACCTAGCTCATGACCTAGGTGCTGGAGCAGGTTCGGGGGAATGTCGTATTCCTTGAGGTCGAAGCCCAGGTCCATGCCGTTGTCGAGCTCGAGCTCTTTCCATTGTCCGTCCTGTTGCTCGAAAAGTCCGACGGCATGGCCTTGGTACCCGGCACCTTGCGCGACGGCAAGCGCCCAGCCGTCGGCGCACGCCACCGCGGTGAACGTCAACGGCGGGCTCGACCCGAACGGGCCGAACATGACACCGTTCGACCCCACGAGACCAACCGCAGCGCACTGGGGTGCCGGCCCGGGCGGGGGAGCGGGACGGAAAGCACCGGCCCGGTAGGCCTCCCAGAGGTAGCTTTCAGGGCCGGCCGCGCAGCCGCACCCGTCTTCTCGAGTCTGGATCAACCTTCCCTGGACCTGCCCTTCGTCAATAACAGTCGGGCCACTTGTGGCGCTGGTCAACAAGGTCCCCGCCCACCCGCCTTGCTCAAAGGGCACCGCGTGCCAGTGGCCGCCGATGCTCGACACGACAGAGGCAGGGTTCCAGTCCGCTCCGTTCCCTGTGATGAGGAAGTCGGGCTGCGCCGACCCGGTCAGGCGTACCGGGACGATCGATCCCGCCCCGTTCACATCGGGAAGGGCCAAGGGGGCCGAGCCGCGTAACGCCCAGGCCTTCCTATCCCAGCGGTAAATGTCGGCGCGGTAGCCGTCGCGCCGGGGAGACGGTGCCGATACTACGAACCATTGGCCGCCCGCTTGGTCGACGATGGCACTGTCGGCCAACGGGCCACCCTTGGCGTTCCCAACGTCCTGGTCATATATGACCAGAGCGGCGATCGCCGGCTTGGCAACGTCGCCAACGTGGGACGCTAAGTACTCCAGGGGACCGAGCGGAAGCCCTTCTTCGCTGGCGACGGTGGCTATCTGGTCGGTCTCGGCTAGAGAGTGCCACGCCAAGCCGCTTCGTTGGAACAGGACCGCTGTCCGGCGAGTGCGCTGGGTGCCAGTAGCGAGCGCGAGGTTCCCCGCACATGCCAGCTTGGTAAAGGCCACAGTTGCACTTGGGCCGAACGACATCGGCGGTAAGGCAGCGAGCGTGCAGCGCGGAGCCGGGCCCGGCTCGGCGGCTGGCATAAACTTCCCTTGCTGGTACTGGTACCACTGGCTTGGGGCAGGCTGGTAAGTGCAGAGGTAGTAACAAGTCGGCGTCACTTCGCCGACACGGCCGCCGCTGACGGCACCTCCGTTAACGACACCGACCAGACCTGATGGGCCGGGAAAGGGCACGGTGCGCCAGGCGCGACCTACGGCGGCAACGATAGACGCCTCGACCCCGCCGTACCCTGCCGTCGAGATCTCGAACGTGGGGCCCGCCAAACCGCTAACCCGAACAGGCGCGACCTTAAGCCGGGAGGGCGGCACAGCCCCCAGGTCGGGGACCGACAGGTAGCCCTGTACGGCCCAGGCGCCCCCGTTCCAGCGGTAGATCTGGACATCGACGGCAGTTGAAGCGTTTTGGCCCACCACCGGGGGTTGCACCGCGGTCGCGTACCAGTCGCCACCACCCCATCTGACGATCCCGCTGTCAGCGTGGACAGGGCCGAGGATCCTGACGAGGTCAGCCGCTGAGATCGCTTCGGCGGGAGGTACCGCGCTCGGGACGGCCTGGGCAACGCCCACGCTCGTAACCCCAGCCGTTGTTGCACCCAGAGCTCCGAGCCCGATCGCTAGCAACACGAGAACCGTCTTGCGGTAGGGCCGGGACTTTAGGGTCGAGCGACCGTCGTTGCTCTTCACGGGAGCACCTCTCCTTCGGTCTTCAGGTCCACAGTGGTCAATCCACTAATTCGCCGCCAGCGCCAGTCGTTCCCAACCGGCCCAGCGCCGGTGTCCATCCGGTAAGGCGCCACGCTCGCTCCTCATTGGGCCACCGCAGCATTCAGAGGCTTACCCCGAGGCTCCGCTCGAAATATGACACCGATGCCCGCTCGCATTCTTCTGGCCAACTCGAACCGGTCCGACCAGCCAAAGCCCGTGGCCGAGGCAGGCACCATGCCTTTCACAGACTTGGCGTCCACGGCAGAGACACCTTGGGAAACGATATCGAGGTGGAGCCACTTAGGGGTCGCGTAACCCTCACTGCGCTGCGCTCACGAGTCCTGGAAGCCGGAGCTCTTGTGGCTCCCGTCGCACAGCGGCTTGTTCGCGGACTGCCCGCACCTGCATAGGGTGACCCGGTTGCGGGTTTCGAAGGGGGCGCCGTCGGAGCGCTGGACGGGGATGCCACCGGTCACGAAGTACGGGCCATCCACTACCACACCGACCCCGACGGCCAGTTCCGGTTCGACATCGGGGCCGTCAGGGGTCATCCGGAAGGTGAGGGCCCCGGAAGGGCAGTGCTCGATCATGGCCATCATCTGGCCCCTCGTCACGGGATCCTCGATGGCCGGGCCGCCCACCATCTTCCAGACGTTGGTGGCCCGGTTGCTACAAAAGCCGGCGTGCTCGCACACGCTGCGATCATCGCGGACGACCACTCCCGCGCCTTCGTACGTGGTGGCCCGCTCGTCGTAAGTGCTTGATGCCGCTGTCTCGGTACCGTCGAAACCATTGCGGGCGTGGGTACCGTCGCAGAACGGCTTGTTGGCCGAGCCACCACAGCGGCACAACGCCACAGTCGATCTCGTCTCGAGGCGCTCGGTGGTCTGCCACGTCAGCGGCTCCCCATCCGCGGACAGTACGCTGCGCCGGCGCACGACCGGGGCCCCTCCGCTCAAAATGTAGGGCCCGTTGGCCTGCACCCGGATGCTGACTTGTGGTCCTTCAGACGCCATAGCCTGCTCCTCTCCGTTCGGCGGCCCCGTTAGAGCCGGCAGCGCCACCGGTCTGCCTCATCAACCGTGCTGGGGCTCCGGCAGCGCCGTGGCGGCGCGGGCGGGACCGCCTAGACCATGACTGGGCCGTTCGGCGGTCAAATGTGGCACCACCAAAGGGTCTACACGGTCGTACCTGTGAGCGCAACGCCAAATCCGCAGCCGCTTCACGATCACCCACAAAATGGACTGAGGCGCAGCAACCGCGACCAATGTACGAGTAGGGTCAAGAACAATATGAACCGCAACTGGGCCCCCCGAAATGTGGGCGGCCATGAGCGCCTCGTAGTCTCGTGCTGGACCGATGACGTGTCCGACAGGGCCACCCACCCCGGGGACCGTACGTCACCGACCTTCGGCCCCGGGGCCAAAAAGTGAGCGACTTCGCCGTCTGGAACCTGGTGGCAGAGGAGGATGGTACCCGGCTGGAGGAGCGCTTGCGCTCAGAGGGTTATGCCGTCCGGGCCCTTAGGACAGCCCATGTTGTGGACGATGCCTCGTTCTGGGCTCAAGCGGCAAGTGACCTGGGGTTCAAGATACCAGCGACCAACTGGTCGAGCTTCACCGACCTCGCCTACCAGGCCTTGGTTCCCAACGACAATGAACCGGACAGCACAGCTCTTGTCTGGTACGGGGCAGGCGCAACCCTTTCGAGGTCCCTGACGACCTTCCTCATGGTGTTCGACGTCCTGGTCGACCAGGCCCGGACGCTTTATTCCCAAGGCTCCACGGTGCTCCTGTTCCTTCTCGGGCAAGGCCACGGTTTTCCCCCGATTTCTTAGCGCCGGAAGGACTTC
>DASSZK010000212.1:0-10965 GCA_035702845.1 Acidimicrobiales bacterium | reverse complement strand
GAGCAGGTGGGCATCGACCCCCGGGTTGGCCCACATCGCGTGCACGTAAAAGTCCAGAACGACTGAGACGACCGGCACCTCCAGCGCGCCGCGCCGGCGCATGTCCCCCGCGATCTGCGAGCAGAGGTGGAAGGTCGACACGACCAACGCCGGTCGTCGGTCGCGCACAAGAACCCCCAGGCGCTTCCAGGCCGCGGGCCGGAGCGGGCCGATGCTCGGCGCCCTGCCTCCTCGGCGGTCGCGGTGCCGGTCCATCTGCGCCCGGAACGTGAGCCCGTAGAGCCACTGGGCGCGCGTTGCCATGAACTTGTACAGCTGCGTCAAGGCAACTCCCCAACCCCGTGGGAGCAGCTCGGCTGCGTCCACGAGCTCGCTGCGCACGCCGTAGACATCGAGCCGGTTGGCAAGCTCTCGACCGACCGTGTCGTGGCCGGCACCCATCCCCGCCGTGAGCACCAGCACAAGGGGGGACCGTTGCGGTCCTACGCTGCTGGCCGGGCTCGGGCCGGGACCGCTCAAACCCGGTCCCGCAGCACTACGCGGTCTCGGGCCCGGGCAGCCTCGTGAACAGTTTCTACGGCGACAAGGCGCAAAGCCGGCGATGTCACTGGCGGCTGGGATGTCACTGGTAGCCTCCGAGGGGCGCCTCGGGGAGCGCTGTCGCATCCAGACGCTGGGTGGGGGCAGGCTGCGCCCCGGCTATGTCCTGCCTGTTTTTGAGCCGTTCGCGCTGAGGACCCACGGTGTACTTAGGGTCCTGCGCCGAGGCAACGCCGGCCTCGAAGATACCGAAGCGGGTTAGCGCGGAGCCGGCTAAGACCGATAGGCCCCCGACGGTTCGGCGCGCCCGGCTGCGGCCACTGGTGAGGACGATGGCCGCCCCCGCCGCCAGCAGGACCTCCGAACCTCTCATCAATTTCTGCGCCTTACCTTGGTGGTACGCCTCTTTCACCACGCCCATCCGTTCCTCCATGGTCTTGGTGAGAGCGAGCTCGCCGAGGGCAGCGCACCCGGCAAGCAACTTGAGCGGCGCCGTCTCGGCCACGGGTGCTGCGACCAACCCGAGACCGGCGGCGGATGCCGCAGCGCTGGACGCGAACACAAATGGCATCATCCGGTGGCCTTCGTGCCAGGCGGGCACGGCCGTGTCCGAGATGAGGGCGGCGGTATAGGTAGCAACCCCGGGGCCGAGCACAGCGGCCCCAGTGGTGGCCAGTGCGCCAACCGGGCGCAGGAGCCCGGTCACGTCGCAAAAAGCAGATGCCATCGTGGCCGGCGCGAAACCGGCTAACAACCAAGAGCCGACGCTCATGGGAGAGGTCACCTTGAACACCCTGAGCATGTTCAAGAAACGTCCTCGGCGACCCAGGTCGTGGACAAGGGCGACCAGCGAGAGGCCGATAGCGGTCGCGTTCGCGACCTTGCTGGCACGGGCAAGCCTGCATCTCGCCGTGAGCTGTGCCGCGGCACTGATGACCGAACCAGCCCCAGCCAGGCCCCCCAGGAACAAGTAGCCGGGTATGTCGGGGGCTCCCCACACCGGCTTGTTCAAGATGGGCTGGCCGTAATAGCTCGTCGGGGTCGGTTCGCCTCGACGCCGCCGCTGGTAGCGCCCGTCCGCGCCCGGGTGATCAGGGGTTCCCGGGCCCCCAGGGACATTTACCCCGGTGGTCGCCTCGCCTGGTGGGCGGCCGTTGTGCACGCCGTCCTTGGTGACTTCGGAAATGCTCATTTGCGTGCACCTGCCCGGTAACTCCCGCCGGCCAAGAATGACGCTGCTATGGACGACACTAGGCTCACTGCAGCGACACCGACAAGCTTCCACATGGCGGGCAGGTCCCTGGTGGTGACCACGGGGTCGGGCGGAAGACCGTAGACCTCGGGCTCGTCGAGGAGCAAAAAGAACGCTCCGTCGCCGCCGACGCCGTCGTTGGGGTCATGCCCGTAAAGCCGGGCGTCTGTGACCCCCGAAGCGTGCATCTGCTGGAGGCGCCTGTCGGCTCGCTGGCGTAGCTCCTCCAGCGGCCCGAACTGGATCGAGTCAGTAGGGCACGCTTTCGCGCAGGCAGGCTCAGTCCCCACACTCAAGCGGTCGTAGCAAAGCGTGCACTTCCACATGCGCCCGTCCCCATGACGCTTGTCGATCACGCCGTAGGGGCAGGCCGGTACGCAGTAACCGCAGCCGTTGCAAACGTCCTCTTGGACAACGACGGTACCGAACTCCGTACGGAACAGAGCGCCGGTAGGGCAGACATCCAGGCAGGCCGCCTCCGTGCAGTGCTTGCACACATCGGACGCCATAAGCCAGCGCAGGCCTTCGGCCACCGCCCCGGTTGTCTCGTCGCGCCCGGGCACCTGACCCGCCAGGGGCTTGCGCTGCTCGATGAAGGCCACATGGCGCCAGGTGTCGGCGGAGAGGCCCTGGGTGTTGTCGTACGACATCCCAGTGAACACAAGCCCGTCTTCAGGCACGTGGTTCCACTCCTTGCAAGCCACCTCGCAGGCTTTGCAGCCAATGCACACCGACGTGTCGGTGAAAAAGCCCATGCGAGGGGGCGCTTCTGCGTACCCACTGGCGGATGCGGGATCCTGGCCATTGCCAAAACCCACTTGGCGCAGAGCTGTGGTGCTCAAGAAAGTGCCCCCATCCCCGTCTGCGCCGTGACCCCGGCGCGCTCCCGGTACTGTTCAACTAGTTCGACCAGCGCTGGGCCCCGGGGGCGGCGCCCGGCCCTTATCTCAGCGGTGAGGGCCTTGACCTCTTGTATGTGGACATTGGGGTCGAGCGCCAACGACGTCAGGTCGTTGGCCGAATCACCTTGTGTGTAACCGTTGTGGCCCCAGTGGAAGGGGAGCGCGATCTGGTGCACCACCTTGCCATCTATGCGCACCGGGACCATTCTCGGCGTGACCAGGACCCTGGCTTCGATGGCATTGCGAGCGGTGATAATGGTGGCCCACCCTCCGTTTTCCAGGCCACGCTCGGCCGCCAGTTCCGGTGACACCTCGACGAACATCTCGGGCTGCAATTCCGACAAGTAAGAGACCCACCTGCTCATGCCTCCCGCGGTGAAGTGCTCCGTGAGCCTGTACGTGGTAACCACCACCGGGTAAACGTCTGCCCCCTGCTCGTCGCCGCTCGGGTTGTAACGGTTGTGCTCGCGGGAGAAGTGCTGGCGTACGGGGTTGCGCTGCTGCTTGTAAAGCGGATTGGTTACGGGGGACTCCTGGGGTTCGTAGTGGGTCGGCAGCGGCCCATCGGTCAGGCCCGCCGGCACGTACAGCCACCCCTTGCCGTCCGCTTGCATGATGAACGGGTCGATGCCCGAAAGAGCCTCGGCGGCGCGCGCACCCGCGGGCGGGCGGTAGTAAGGGCTCTTGGTGGCATCGAAGTCCGGTATGTCGTGGCCGGTCCACAATGCCTTGTCCTCATCCCACCAGATGAGGGCCTTGTTGTAGCCCCATGGCTTGCCTTCGGGATCGGCCGAGGCCCGGTTGTACAGTTCGCGGCGGTTGGCCGGCCACGCCCAGCACCACTCGGCTCCAACCCAGTCCTGCTCCTTGTCGGGCTTGCGCCTCGCGGCCTGGTTGATGCCGTCGGCGTACACGCCGCAATAGATCCAGCACCCGCAAGCAGTCGACCCGTCGTCGTTCAGCTGTTGGTAGGAGGCCAGCGGGGACCCGTCGGCGTCGAAGCCGTTGATCTCGGCGAGCACGGCCTGGGCCTTGGGCTCTTCAATACGCCCCTCAGTTGGGTAGTCCCACGTCAACTCCAGTACCGGGGCGTCGACCGGGTCGGTCGAGCCTGCAAGCTTCTGCCTGATCTTGCGGCCCAGGTGGTACATGAACCACAAGTCGCTACGGGCTTCTCCCTCTGGCTCCACGGCCTCCCAGTGCCATTGCAGGAGGCGGTTCGTATTGGTGAACGAGCCGTTTTTCTCAGTGTGCGACGCAGCAGGGAAGAAGAAGACTTCAGTGGCGATATCCTCGGTCCGCAGCTCTCCGGTGGCTACCTCCGGGCTGTCCTTCCACCATGTCGCCGACTCGATCAGAGAGAAGTCCCGGACCACCAACCATTCCAGGTTGGCCATGCCCAGGCGCTGCATCTTGCCGTTGGCCGAACCCACCGCGGGGTTTTCTCCCATCAAGAAGTAGCCCTTGACCTTGCCATCGAGCTGGGCCATAACGGTGTCGTAGGTACTGTGCGACCCGGTGAGGCGCGGTAGGTAGCCGAAGCAGAAGTCGTTGTCGGCGCTGGCCGCCGGGCCCCACCAGGCCTTTAGGAGGCTGACCATGTAATTCCTCATCGAACCCCAGAAGCCCTTTTCGGTGCCCTCGCCCCTTACGTAATCGTCGAGGCTCTCGTGCTCGTGAGCGTGAGGCATGGGCAGGTAACCCGGCAGCAGGTTGAACAAAGTCGGGATGTCAGTAGAGCCCTGGATGCTCGCATGGCCACGCAACGCCTGGATACCCCCACCGGGCCGGCCGATATTGCCCAAGAGGAGTTGGAGCACAGAGCAGGCCCGGATGAACTGTGCTCCGGTCGTGTGCTGGGTCCAGCCCACTGCGTACGCGAACGCAGTCGTCTTGTCGCGCCCAGAGTTCTCGGTCACGGCAGTGCACACCCTGAGGAACAGTTCAGGTTCGACACCGCAGATGTCGCGCACCATCTCCGGGGTGTAGCGCTCGTAGTGGTGCTTGAGGATCTGGAACACGCACCGTGGGTGCCGCAAAGTGAGATCACGCTCAGGCTCTCCCGCGAGTCCCGCCCCACCGGACCCGTGCGACTCGGGCTTACCCGAACCGCTGACCGAGCTCTTTCGCGGCCGGTCGTACTGCGCATCTCGGTTGCCCGAAGCCGACTGGACGGGCATCCCCTCGTACTGCCAGGTCCCCGTGTCGTAATGGCCCTTCTCGGCGTCAAGGCCCGAGAACACCCCACCGAGGTCCTCTGCGTCGGCGAACTCCTCGCGGATTATGTGGCTGGCATTGGTGAAGTTCAGAACATACTCGTGGAACCACTTGTCGTTTTGGAGCACATAGTTGATGATCCCACCCAAGAAGGCGATGTCGCTGCCGGCTCGGATAGGTACATGGAGGTCGGCCAGAGCGCTGGTACGGCTAAAGCGAGGGTCTACGTGGACCACGGTGGCGCCTCGCGCCTTGGCTTCCATTACCCACTGGAACCCCACGGGGTGGGCCTCGGCGAAGCTCGACCCCTCTATGACGATGCAGTCGGAATGTTGGAGGTCCTGCATGAAGGTTGTGGCGCCCCCGCGGCCAAAGGAGGTGCCAAGGCCGGCCACCGTGGACGAGTGGCAAACCCTCGCCTGGTTCTCGACCTGCACTATCCCCAGGGCCGTCCAGAGCTTCTTGATAAGGTAGTTTTCCTCGTTGTCGAGCGTCGCGCCGCCCAAGCTGGCGATACTCATAGTGCGCCGGACGTACTTGCCCTCGTGCTCCCATTCCCAATGTTCACGGCGGGTCTTGATCACCCTGTCGGCCACCATGTCAAGCGCTTGGTCGAGGGGGAGACGCTCCCATTCGGCGCTGTGCGGCCGGCGGTACATGACGTGGTGACGCCGGGAAGGCCCCGTTGTCAGCTCCAAACTCGCCGAACCTTTCGGGCAAAGGCGCCCGCGGCTTATCGGTGAGTCGGGATCGCCTTCGATCTGGACGACTTTTTCATTTTTTACGTAGACGTTTTGTCCGCACCCGACACCGCAGTAGGGGCACACGGACTTGACGACCTTGTCAGCGGTTATTGTCCGCGGCTGCAACTTCGCCGATGTCTCCGACTTGACAGCGATGCCTCTTCCGAATGGATCTCCGTGTCGCAGTTGGTGCAGTACCGGCCAGTTGGCCAGGAGTTTGGACTTGGCGGATCTAGGGCTCACTCGTGCCAGCCTTTCCGTTTCGTGCCGGTCCGTTTCGTGCCGGTCCGTTTGGTGCTGGCGCCCCCCGGGCGGGCGGCGCAGCGTGACCGGTGTCTATCTGGCGTCTTTGGGCGGCAGGGCCCGAGGTGCCATGACGCTTGCCCTGCAGGTAGCTGTGACCGATCTCACGGCGCCGGTCCTCGGGTACGGTGCGAGCGAACTCCAACAAGACGTGGTCCTCGAAGGCGACGTGCTTGCGTAGAAGTAGAGAGAATTTCTCGACGTGCTCGTCGAAGCTGTCTTCAGTGCCGGCTTCGCCCCTCATCTGCTGGAGGTGCTCATTAGCCTGCCGATCCTGCTCCATAGCCCGGTCGGCCAGAGCATCCCCGCCAGGTAACAGTTCTCGCACCGCGGGCCAGAAGTACTCCTCCTCCAGCGTCTCGTGCTCGGAGAGCCGCACCCGGATCATGTCGACGATCGACGCCCTCTGGTGCTGCTGGTCGACCCGACCGCCCTTGCGGGTACCCGGGATGGCTTCCAACTGCTCCAAGAGGTACTTCAGCTGGTTGTGGTCCCAGCCGATGGCCGATATGACATCGTTGGTCTCGTCAGCCCCCTGCACCGGAGGAGGCTCGGCCGTACGGGCCGCTGCTGCTTGTTGCATCTGGCTATCCGAAACGGCGCGGGACTTGAGCCACGCCAGCACGCCCTGGTCCCCCTCGGGCGTCGCCGCCGGAGGGTTGGAAAGGTGCTGGCTGCTCCCGGGCAGGATGCCCTCGATCTCCCTCAGAGCCTCCGGGCCTACCGTGGTGCTGCCGTCGGCGGGCAACCCGGTCACGATCATGTACGCCTGACCGGGAGGTATGCCATGGAGCCGGCCTATGTCCTCATAGGACCGGCCGGCTCGGACCAGCTCCCGCAACTGCTCCTTGGTTGGCACGCGCCCACCCCTCTCGATAAGCCCATTGTCTCGATTGGCCGTCGTCTCGATAAGCCGTCGTCTCGATAAGCCGTCGTCTTGTAAGCCTTGGCGCCGGCGCGACCGCGGATGGCGCACGGTTTGCGAACCGCAAACGTCATCAGGGCACATCGGTGCCGGCGCTAGTACCTCCCTACCCGGCACGGCGGCCGCCAAACAGGTTGTAGCTGTGCAAGTTGGTGCTCTGACCAGGGCGCCTGCTGGTTTGTTCCTCGGCGAACGCCGGGTAGAACGCGGGTGTCACGGTCCGTCGCAACGGGCGAGAGGGGCGGTAGCGCACTGCGCCGGCAACGCCCCGGCACGAGGGGCCTTGTGGGACGGTCCCGCCCGCGCACCCAGCAGCAGAGAAAAGGGGCCCGTCCCCACGTCGGCCTTCACCGGCCGTCGGACTGGCCGGTGCTACCTGAAGGACCGGCCAATCGCGCGCCGATAACCGAAAGGCCCCAGTTGCCCGAACTGCCTGACGCGGTACACAAACCCATCGACAAGCTCGAGGAAATAGCCGGTGGGCCGGCGCGGGCACGCGTTATCGTGCTCCTAGCCGCTGTCATGGCGCTCGAGAGTGCCGACGCTGGAACGGTGGGCGCCGTAGCTGCCCAGCTCGAACGAGCCTTCCACATTGGCAACACCCGTTTCGGGCTGCTGCCCACTGTTACCTCGCTTGTGGGCGCCCTCGCTTCACTTCCAATGGGCGTCCTCGCCGACAGGGCCCGGCGCACAAGGGTGCTCCAGGTGACAGTACTGCTCTGGGCCGTCGCCATGGCTGCCACGGGAATTGCATGGTCGTACATGGTCATGCTCATGACGCGGTTGGCTCTCGGCGTGGTCATTGCTGCTGCCGGGCCTATTGTTGCGTCGCTCACAGGCGACCTGTTCCCGGCCCGGGAGCGGTCGCGTATGTACGGGTTCATCTTGACCGGAGAACTCCTCGGCGCGGGCGCCGGCCTCGTGATATCGGCCGACCTCGCCAGCTTCGCCGGCTGGCGCTCCGCCTTCTTCTTCTTGGCGGTTCCCAGCCTTGCATTGGCGTTCGCGCTGAGACGCCTCCTGCCTGAGCCGGCACGCGGTGGTCAAAGCTGGCTGCGCCCGGGCGACGAAGAGATCAAGACCAAAGAGGAGGTGCAGAGCGAAGAGCCACCTGGGCACCCCGGCCAGGTCGCCCCGCCCCCGGACCTCGTGGGCGGCGAGGTGCGCACGGAAGCGAGGAAGCTAAAGGGAGTGGAGGCGCGTCCCGGTCTCGTCCTGCGCCAGGACCCGCTGCGCATGCGGGCGTGGGCTGCTGCCGCCTACATCTTGCGCATCCCGAGCAACCTGGTGCTAATAGGTTCATCGGTACTTGGGTACTTCTTCCTCGCCGGGCTGCGCTCGTTCGCGGTGCTCTTCACCGAGGCTCATTACCAGGTAAGCCAGGCGGTCGTGACGTTGATATTTATACCGATAGGAGTGGGATCCGTCGTCGGCACCATTTGGGGCGGCCGCCTAGTGGACACGATGATCAAGCGGCACCGCGTCGACGCCCGCGTCCTGGTCGCCGGGTTCTGCTTCATAGGGGCGGCCGTGGCCTTTGCGCCCGGGTTGTGGTCGACCCTGCTTTGGGTATCGCTGCCCTTGTACACGGTGGCAGCCGCTTTCCTTACCGGGCTGAACCCCGCACTCGACGCCGCCCGCCTCGACGTTGTCCCGTCTCGCCTGTGGGGAAGAGGAGAAGCTGTACGCACTTTTGCCCAGCAGCTACTAGAGGCATTTGCGCCCTTGCTTTTTGGCTATGTATCGGGGCTCTTCGGTGGTCCGGGCGCTAGCCTCGGGTCAAGCATGTCGCTCCACGGCCAAAAAGGCCGAGTGCCCCCAGCTGTGGGGACCGGCCTCGAGTACACCTTCATGATCATGCTGGTTCCCTTGCTCGCATCGGGGCTGGTCCTGCTGTTCAACCGCCGGGCGTACCTGGTAGACGTCGCTACTGCTGACGTATCTGACCAGAAACGTTGGGACGGCGGGGGCCGCGTTCGCCGGTCCCGGGAGGCGTCCTCGTGATCATCAGCGTCATCCTGGCCATCTGCGCTGCCACATCCAATGCCGGCTCCAACGTACTGCAGCGAAAGGCGAACCAACGAGAACCAGAGGAGAGAAGTTTTTCACCAAAGTTGATATGGGACCTGTTACACCAGAAAATTTGGCTTCTCGGGGTATTGTTCATCGCAGGTTCGTTCCTGTTCCAGGCTGGGGCCCTGTCGACCGGAGAGCTGGCCGAAGTCCAACCGCTGATAGTCCTGGAGCTACCGCTCACCTTGGTGTTCGCCAAGTTCGTGCTGGGCTCCAGGCTCGGCAGGTACGAATGGGTGACCATTGCCTTGCTGACAGCGGGCCTCGGCGGTCTCGTCGCGTTCCTGCGCCCACAAGGAGGCAGTTCTAACACCTCTGTTCTCGCATGGCTCATAGGTGGCGGTGCTGCAGGCGCCTCCATACTGGTCCTCATACTGTTTGGGCGCCGGGCCAAGGCCGAGCTCCGGGGGGGACTGTTGGGGGCGGCGGCGGGCATCGACTTCGGCCTCACGGCGGCGTTCATGATGGGCATGACGGGCCGCTTGTCCCATGGTTTTAGCGCGGTGTTCACGTCTTGGCAGGTATACGCCATGGCCGCCGGAGGGGCTCTCGGCATGTTCTTGGTACAGAACGCTCTGCAAGCAGGCAGCCTCGTGGCGGCACAACCCGGGATATCGTTGCTCGACCCCTTCACATCGATCGCGTGGGGTGTTATCGCCTTCCACGAGCGCACGGCCCAGGGCGTATTCATACCGCTGGCGGGGATCGCGGCCGCGTCCATGGTGCTCGGGGCAGTCCTTTTGTGCCGCTCCCCGGTGCTCCAGCAAGCCCAGGACGAGTACACCCGCGGGTGAAACAGACTACTCACGTCGTCTTGGCGTCAGCCCACAGCGAGAGCAAGAGCGCCCCCGATCGCAGCTGCGCCGAGGACCAACCAGGTCACGTAGTCATTTACGATGCCGCTTTGGAACCGCCTGACGGCATCGAGCAGGTGGGCTCCCTCCGGCCACCGACGCAGGACGGGTATGCGACGGCGATAGAGGCTTAGGCCGGCCAAGAGGAGGGCCGCTCCGGTCGATCCCACGCCCGTCAACACGTCTGCCAGAGTTATGCCGACGTCCTCAGGGGCCCGTGGGGAAGCGGGGTGCGCTACGAGCGACGCATGTAGCACGACCCGGTTGTACGCGCCCTGGTCTTCAAAGCGCATGGCGGTCCGCTCCGCTGCGTGACCGAGCCCGGGAGCCGCTCCCAATGCGATCGCAAAGAGGACCAGCGCAGCGGCGGGCAGGAGCATGCTGAGGGGCGTTCGACCCTTGCCTTCGTCGGTCTCCGACTTCTCTTCGTCGGCCTGGGCCCGCATCCGGGGGTCCTCGCTCGGGGGGTCGCCCAACCCGTAGAAGACGCCCCCAGCCACCCGCAGGACTGCGGCGCCGACGACGGCCGAACAGGCAATAAGGACCGCTAGCAGCCACGACCTGCCGTGCGCAGCTGCGCTCGTCTCTATCCAGCCTTTACCCAGGAACGTAGCGAAAGGCGGCAAGTCGCAAAGACCCAAAGCGGCGAGCACGAAGATGACACCGGTCGCCCTCAGGCGCCGCCCGCGGCCGTGCAGCGCTGTCTCATTTATAGACCCGAGACGGTGCAGGACAATACCTGTGCAAAGGAACAGTGCTGCTTTGACAAACCCATGACCAAGCACGTACACGGCAGCACCCGCCAACCCAAGGGGCGTGAGCAGCGCGAACCCGACCAGGAACATCCCGGCGTGACTGATCGTCGAAAACGCGAGGAGCCGCTTTATGTGCCGCTGGCGGTAGCAGAACATGGCTCCGACAATGGCGGTGAGCGTGCCGAGCACGATGAAGACATCGGCGACACCACCGCGATGCCCAAGAGCGGTACCGAACATCGACCAGTAGACACGAGCCGTCCCGTACAAACCCAGTTCGACCATGACCCCCGAGAACAACACGCACATTGGGGTCGGCGCCACAGCGTGCGCGTCTGCAAGCCAAAACTGGAAGGGGAAGATCGCGCTCTTTACCAGCAGTCCCAAGATGATGAGAAGGA
>DASSZK010000206.1:0-8552 GCA_035702845.1 Acidimicrobiales bacterium | reverse complement strand
TGTGACGAACTCGCGCGATTTCGCGTCCCGCACCCGCCACAAGCGGGCATCGAGTACGAAGTGTGCCATCACCAGACCCAGGTACACGCCGAAGATGGCCTTCGTTCCTCCCGCCCGCGTGTCGAAGTGCGACATCACGCTGATGAGCCACCCACCGAGGAGGGCAGCGACGGCGGCGCGAGCCAGGTACATCGCACGGTCCGGGCCTCGCCCTCGACTGAATGCGGTGGTCCCTACCACGAGTAGGTACTGCAACCCGTGAGCGATCGTCATCCCGCCGACACCGGCGTACGGCGACGAGAATACGAACATGGGCAGCGGGAACAAGAGCGCCAGCGCGTAGGCCGTCACAAATGCCGGTGACCGCTCGGACCGGCCGCGTCCAATGAGCAATAAGCCGCCCCAGAGGGATGCGCCAGCGAACAAACCTGCAGCAACACCCTCGATCGGCACCTGCGACCCCCATAGCCCATGGATCTGGAACAGGGCTGGGTCGCCGATCAGTTGCCCGATGGCGGCAACGCCAACCACAACAAGGCAACGACGTTGCCATATTGTCATCGCTCGGGCGCCAAAGCTGCGAGCGGCCAAAGCGGCAAGGCCGAGGTTCTGCTTCTGGTAGTGCAGGAGCTGCCACGCGAAAAAAGCCAGCAATGATACCGATACCGCCTGCGCCGGCATGTTACTGGTAACGAGGACCGCCGTTGCGGTCAGCACCACCGGCAATACGATGAGGCGAGAGCGGTGTGCGCTCATGATGCGGCGAGCCTTGGGGTCACCCACGACGCTGAACGTTGCTGCCACGTGCACCGATGAACCAACGAACATCAGCCACATGAGCCCGCTGCCGGCCGTGCGTGACGAGTGCGCAGCTCCGAGAGCAACCCCGGCCCCGAGACCGCACACGGTGAGGACCGCCATCAACAACCACCAGACGGCCCGTAGGTACTGGGGAGCTTCCAGCACTCTGTGCCGCTCAGTGCCGGCCTCGCGGGCCAACATTTTCAGGGCAGGGGCCGGACCGGCGACCTCAGCGACGACCACGACAGTCAACCGCCCCCGCACCCGCCTGCCGCAGCCACCGATGGGACAAAGAAGGCAACCAAAGTCACCAGCGTGGCGACGCCTAGCACCGCCGTAAGGGCCCCGCACCACAGCCACTTTGTGCGGCGGCTACGGCTCTCGGCCAGGTTCGGTGCGGCAGGCTCGTTCAACCCCGAAGGCTCGTTCAAGTTGGTCGTCATGCGAGGGCTAACCCGACTTGAGCCGCTTTGGTTCCAGGCAGTTCGCCGGCCTCGGACCGGCCGATGTCGCCGGCTTCAACACCTTCCCCGACCACACTTGCCAGCTGCGGGACGAGCGCTGAACCGGCGAACGTCGCTGAGAGGAGTGGCCCGCCTGCTACGCGGCCGGGACCAGCTCGCTGAGCAGGTCGCGCACCCGCTGGTCAATCTCGTCGATTATGGGTCGGACATCCTCCACCGCCAGCCCTGCCGGGTCGGGCACGGGCCAGTCAAGGTAGCGCTTCCCCGGGTAGTACGGACAAGTGTCGCCGCAACCCATGGTGACTACGACATCGGCCTCGCGGGCGTCGGCGTCCGTCAAGCGCTTCGGGTGCTCACCCGCCGCCCCGAGCCCGCGCTCCTCCAGCACAGCCACCACTGACGGATTGAGCTGCGAGGCGGGTTCCGAACCGGCCGAGCGGACCTCGACTCGGCCGCCCGAGTAATGCTCAAGCAGCACTTTCGCCGCCAAGCTGCGCCCCGAGTTGTGGATGCACAAGAACAGGACGACCGGCGTGGCCTTCACCGTTGCGCACCTCGCTTGTGTGGCACCTCGTCCTCCGAATCGGATCGACAGTTGTCAATGCAACGATGATGGACCGGTGCGCCGGCGGTTGTCAAGGGGTTATGCCTACCCAGAGCCCAGGCGCGGCGGCCTCCATGGGGAGCGGCGCTCGCTATGACACTGAACCCTCGAAGCTCATCATGACCCGAGCCACCGAAGGCTCTTCCACTGAGAACTCCGGCTCCGTTGCCATGAACTCGACGCGATAAAAGCCGGTGCCGTGTTTGGCGTAGATCTCGTATGCCCCAATTTGGACAGCAGCACCGTAGACGTTCGTGCCCTGGGCAAAGGGGAGGTACTCGCTCATCGCCGGGGCCCCGTTGTCGAGTACTACGTGCGTAGCCGTGCGCCCGTGCTGGGAGGCGAGGGCGGATATCTGTGCGAACCACTCCGGCGCGCTCGGCAAAACACCGGGGCGCACCTTGTACCTGACGACGAAGACGCAGGGGAAGAAGCCGTTGACGCTAGCCCCCGGGGTCTCCCAGGCCGAGACGAGGACCGTGTCCGACGCAACGTTGACCCGTGCCGGTCCCCATTCGCTCGGCACGCCCCCGGCGAAAAGCGATACCCCTGAGGGCGCCTGCCTGTTGATCGCAGGCATGACCACCCCTACCAGGACAGCGGTCACCAAGATGCCACCCACGAGGCCGGCAGCGGTCAGCCAGGTCTGCCTTTTTGCTACCGGCAGCGGGCCATAGAAGCCCCCGGGGCCGTTCCAGGGTTGGGGTACCGGGCCGCCGGGCTGGGCAGGCGCACCGGGCCATGGCTGCGGTGCGACCGTCGTACCCTGAGGGGGCGGAGCCACAGCACCCGGCCTCGCCGCTCCTGGCGCACACCCGGGCCCGGCAACAAAGGAGCCCGCCCCTGGCGAGGGCCATGGGAGGTCCGGCTCGCTCCAGGCGCGCTGGTTCAGTTCTGTGTTGTCGTCACCGCGAGCCGGTCCGGGCGTGGAGATCTCCTTTTGGGCAAATTCCTCTCTTTACTCGGCAAGCTGGGCTGTGCGCTATAGCCGGTAGTCGTACCGGCGGGCTCGGGAAGACGCTTTATATCAACGAGCGCCCCCATAAGGGCATTGCCGAGGAGACGCCGCCGCTCGCCGGCGCCCCGGCCCTAATCCCCGTCAGCTGACGGACGCGCTGGGCGCTACCGCAAGGACGCGCTGTACTTCGTCGCCTCGCAGCGGGCGAGAGAACCAGTAACCCTGGCCGTACTGGCAGCCCATGTCCTCCAACAACCTCTGGCACGCCGGCGTCGCCACGCCTTCAGCCACCACCGGCACATTTAATTTATGGGCCGCGTCGACCGTTCGCCGGGCCACGGCCAATACCGTTGGGTCGGCAAGGGAGGCCACGACGTCGCGATGGATCTTCAAGGCCGATATAGGTAACCGGCGTAGGGCAGCGATAAAAGAACGGCGCCCTTCGATGTCGTCCATGCAAAGGACAAACCCGCCACATGGCAGCTCGCTCAATGTTGTTATCGCCGTCTCCAGAGAGGACATGACAACGCTGTGGTCGGCCTCGAACCACAGTGAACCAGGTTCGGCACCAGTGGCCTCCACAACCTCGGATATGCGCCGGGGCGTCGCCGGAGACCAAAGGTCGGCGCCAGACAGGCGCAGGATGACGTGGGCACGAGGCCCGACGGCACATGAGGACTTCCACCGGGCCAGCTGCCGGCAGGCCTCCTTCTGGGCCCACAGGCCGAGCGGCTCGGACAGGCCCATCTCATAGGCTCTTGTCTCCGTCGCCGCGTCGACACCAGCTGCGCGTCCAGGGCTTCGGTCGCCTGGGCCGCCGCGCATTATCGGCATGGCCTCCAAGGCCCAGAGCTCCCCGGTGATTAGAGACAACACCGGCCTGTAGGCCATTTCCAGCTGGCCGCTGTCCATTGCCTTTCGCAGGGCAGACTGCGCGTGGAGCCGGGAAACGGCGTCGTCAGCCATGTACGGCTCGTACACGACGATCCGGTTGGCGCCCGACGACTTGGCCCGGTACATAGCCACATCAGCGTCCCGGATGGCGTCTTCCGCACGCTCGTAGGCCCTCACGCTGCACGAGACACCAACGCTGGCAGAGACTGAGACGGTCTCGTCCCCCAAGTCGTACGGCTCTGAAAGGTCAGCCAGCGCCCGAGCGGCTATCTGAACTGCCGCAGCCTCGTCCGGCAGGTACTGGAGCAACACACCGAACTCGTCGCCGCCAAACCGGGCGGCTGTGTCCGACGCCCTCAGGTGGCCCGACAACCGGTGCGCCACCTGAACCAGGAGCTGGTCGCCTGCGAGGTGGCCAAGAGTGTCGTTGACCTGCTTGAAACCGTCCAGGTCGAGCCACAGCACCGCAAAGACGTTGTTCGGGTGGCGCCGGCTGACGGCGATCGCCTGGGACAGACGGTCCAAGAACAGCGCCCGGTTGGGCAACCCGGTCAGGTTGTCGTAGAGCGCCTGATGTGTTAGCTGGTCCTGAAGGCGACGCCTCTCGGTGATGTCACTGAGGGAGCCAACCAACCTGACGGGACGGCCCCCGGCGTCGCAGACAGCGAGCGCTCGGCACTGCACCCAAAGGTACGTCCCGGCCGCCGACTGGATGCGGTGCTCGTCCTGGAACGTAGGCGTTTCTCCTGCCATGGCCTTGCCGAGGGCACCCATTAGCAGGGGCCTGTCCTCGCCATGCGCCCGGTCGAGCCATTCTTCCGGCGTAGCCGTGACTTCTTTGGCCTCGTACCCAAGCATTTCACGCCAACGGGGTGAGAAGTACACCGCGCCGGAAACCAGGTCCCAGTCCCACAGGGCGTCGTTGGCCGCCTTGGCGGCCAAGGCGTACCGCTCTTCACTGGCCGCTACCGCTAGCGCCATACGGTGTTCGCGCTCCACCGATTCGCAAAGCTCTTCGTTACGCCTTCTGAGGTTGACGGTCAGGCCGTGATGGTCGAGTGCCTGGGCCAACATGGCCGCCCATTGGAAGTACCTGTCCTGGTTGACGACGATGAGCTCCATGTCCGACAGGACTGCCAGATATCCCCAGTCTCGCGAGATCGTGCGTACGGGCAACAGCAGCCACATCGACCCCGGCCCCGCGTACTCGTCAAGCATCTCGGCCGGAGGGAACGCCGGCGCGGGATGCGCACTTCCGAGCGCCAGCGCGCCCAACGGTTCGCCCCCGTAAAAGCCCTCTATCTCGAGCATTTGTTGACCGGCACCCGTGCCCTGCTGCCACGTCGCCAGCACTGCCGCACCCATTTTGATGTGGCGCGCCCACTCAAGGGACCGGGGGTCGAACCGGCCGCCCTGCAATAGCTCTACGCTCATTGCATAATCCCGGGCTGCCGTTTCGGTCAGGTACCCGATCTCCGCGACGTCCTCGGCCGCAGCTCCGCGAGCCAGACCGGCACCTAGTTCGGCTAGGCAACGCGATAAAACGCCGGCCCCTCGGCCGGGCGCAACGTTCCTCTCGCCCGGCTCATCGAGCCGGGAGGCGAGCTCATGGGCCCATGCCAGGAAGGAAAAGGCTTGGCCCTTGGGAAGGCGGCCGTACAAGGCCTGCGCCGCCTGCTTCAGCTCGATCATGTCCAGGTCGTCGGCCCTGTTCGAACTGGCACACCGCCTCATGATGTCCTCGACCTGGGTGACCAGTTGAGCTTGGTCGCCCGCCATCGGGGCGCAAGACCCCGTAGTGGCGACCCCCTCGGCAGCCGGCTGCGGCTGGTTCGAGGCGCCGGCGCACCCACAGCTCTCGCGGACCACCAGGGACGTGGGCGCCCGGTAGCGACCGGGCTGCACCTCCTTGCCATGCAGCATTTCGGTCACCAGGCGGACCGCCTCGCTCGCTATCGCAGCGAAGTCCTGGCGCACAGTGCTCAGGGGTAAATCAGCCAGGCCGGCGCCTGGCATGTCGTCAAAACCCACGACCGCCTGGTCGTGGGGCAGGCGCAAGCCGGCCTCGCGCAGCACTTCCATGATCCCAACGGCGTTGTGGTCGCAGGCCGCGAAAACGGCGGTGCTCGGCAGGCCGGCGTCGAGCAGCGCCTTGCCGCAGCGACGCCCCCCGTCGTGCATGGGGCTATCGGCCGGGAAAACCAGCTCCGGTAGGCCGTGCTCGCGCACCACCTGCTGGTAAGCCTCATAACGCTCGCGCATGTCTTCAGCCCCTAGGTCGCCGGCGAAGGCGATCCGTTCGTGACCATGCCTTATCAAGTGAAGGAGCGCCTCTTTGGTACCAGTGATGTTGTCCGGCATGACGACCGGGCAAGGGAAGCCCTCCGGGTCGTGGCTCACCAGGACTATTGGCAGTCCAGCCTCCCGGATCGACTCGAGGACTGAAACCGGAAGTGACGCCACCAGGACGATGAAGGCGTCAACGCGCTCGAAGCTGAGCCGGCTAAGCCGGGCATAGGGCCGGCTGTCGGTCTGCATCTCGACGAACTCAGTACTTTGGGTCTGGACGGCAAAGCACCTGCCACCCAATGCAGACGTCGCCTTGGCAAGCGAGGTCACCAGGGTCCCGAAGTAGTCACCACCGACGAGCGCTGTCAGCACGCCTATCGTCCGCCCGGCCAGTAGGTCCTGGCAGTGCCCTGGCGCTGGAGCCCGCTTGATCACCGTTTACCTATCGGCAGGCAATGCAGCCAACTAAGCACGCGAAGGCACCGCCGACCCTGAAGCCGGGAGTGCCTTCGATCAAGTCCCCCCGACGCCGGTCTATGAGAGCTGGACCGGCGGTTAGTACAGGTCCAGCTCGTCCACCGACCACCAGTTGATGGTCGAGCCGGCCCCCCAAATAGTGCCCTGGCTTCGGTGCTCCAGGTCCTACCTTTTCAATATTTGTAGCTGCACCGACCAAGCCTGCTCAGCTTGGCAAGCTACCGACCCGGCTTTTGGCGTGCAAACGCGCCTTGTGGAGCGTAGGTAAATCGTGCCGGGCTTGACCATCCGGAAATTGGCTCCTGTCGCCCCCCGGACGAGCATCATGGTCATGGGCGCGACAGCGACATAACCTGGAGCCGACGCGTGCGGACGGGCCCATAGGGGGCCGCCGGCCGGCGCACGGAGTAGCACGAGCAATCGCTCACCTACGCGGGTGCAAAATTTGTGACCGTTGTCCGCGTTGCCGACGGACGCGTCGTAGCCAGGGCCGCCGCCGTGCGCCCCTGCAACGGGCTGCCCGGCCTTGGCGAGCTGCGTACAGCGGCCTGCCGTCGCAGCCCCGGCGCCGGCATTGCTGTGCATGCCCTCCACCGGCTGGGCGCCGGCTACGCCCACGGGCCCGGCACCCGCCACAGCCCATGTCGCCGCCAGCATCGCCATGGCACCCAGCGCGCTCCGGTACCTCAAGCCGCCCGTCCTTTCCCAGCCCACACCTCTTGGCCAGCATTACCAGACCCGACCGTACCAGCCCTGCCCGGGTACGGGTTGGCACGCCAGGACACCGGGTACCTCTTGTGGGCGCAGCGAAGGGTGCTGGCCACCGGGGCCGGCTCAGGCATAGGCCTGGCCACGGCCGTGAGCCTGGCACGGGCGGGGCCCCGCACGTGGGGCCTGGTCCCAGACGACAACGAAGCCCGCGCTCTGTCGCAGGCCCCCCGGGATAGCGGGCTCATGACCCTCATCGGGGCCCAGGGGCGGGCATTGCGTCTTGTTGAGTAGGCGCCAAGGCCCGGCTGGCCGCAAAAAGGTAGCCCGGCAACACCCACCTTCCCATAGCCGCCTTGCGCAATGCGGACCGAGCGGCGTTCGCCCCGCATGCGCCGTGTACTCCCCCACCCGGGTGAGCCGACGACGAAGCGAGGTACAGACGGCGCACGGGCGTCTCGGGCCGGCCCAGCCCTGGCACGGGACGGAACACGAGTTGCTGGTGCAGCGCGGAGGTACCGCCGTTGATCGCTCCACCCACTGCGTTTTCGTTGTGCTCCTGTAGTTGCCCCGGGCCGAAAATATGACGGCGTACGATGCGGTCGCGGAAACCAGGAGCAAATCGCTCCATTTGGTCCTCGACGCGCTCGGCAAACCGCTCCAAATCGCTATGGGCCCAAACCCCCGTGATCCCGCCGCCGCCCGCATCGCCGCGTACTTCGCGAGGTACGTGCGTATAACCCCAAAGGCTCTCGGTGCCTTCAGGCGAGCGAGAGGGGTCCGCCGTTGTCATCTGGCCCACCAGTACAAACGGCCTGGAAGGCACACGCCCCATGGCCAACTGGGCGCAGTACTCGGTCAGTTCGTCCATGCTCGCCCCGAGATGGACGGTCCCCGCCCCATGGGCACCCTCAGCCGACCACGGCACGCGCGACGACAAAGCCCAGTCAACTTTGACAGTCGAATAATCCCATTGGAACCTGGACATGTCCTCGCGAAAACGCGCCGGGAGGTGCCGCCACGGCACCAACCCGCCAAATAGGAGCGGAGCCACGACATCGGCGAACACTCCCTTTCCAGCGCTGAAGATCTCCCCCGCAACCGTACGGACGCCCATGGCGGTCCCGTCTTTGACGAGGACCTCCTCAACTCGCTGGCCGCACAGTACCCTCCCGCCTCGGGACTCGAGACGGCGCACGAGGGCCCCCGTCAGCGCTGACGCGCCACCCTTGGGCACCGGCCAGCCGTGGCTCTGGCCAAGCATGGCCAACAACCAACCGTAAAGAGCGCTCCCCGCTGACTCCGGTGCCAGGTCGGCGTGCATGGCACAGCCGGCGAAAAGCAGGGAGCCTGGCCC
>DASSZK010000149.1:0-5053 GCA_035702845.1 Acidimicrobiales bacterium | reverse complement strand
ACCGGCCCCGGGTCGGAGAGGCAACACCAAGCGAGTGATGCCAGGGCATCGCGCGCCGGCGTCGTTGCTGCCGGCGACATTCACGGGCACAGCGGCTGGCCGGAGCCGTTGCGGCTCGACGCCAAGGGCCGCCAGCGCTTGCCACGCTTGGCTGTCGGTGTCGTCGAGCATTCCGACCAGCAGGTGGCTGGTGGTGATCGGGGCGTGACCCGCTTGGGACCGGGCGCACTCAAGAGCTGCCTGCAGGGCCGGCTACCCGATTGGTTGAACGCCTGCGCAGATAAGCCCGTAGCGAGAGCCGGCACATCGTCGCAGGGCGCCCCCGTTGTGGTAGACACAGGGCGTGGGCGAGCGGGTGGCTGAGCAACGCGAGCACCGTATGAGGCACGCGGCGGCCCTCCGGGCAAAGGAAGGTCCTCCTGGCGAAAGACAGGTCGAGCCTCGCGCGGGAGAGCTCATTGCCAGGGCGCACTTGCAAGGTGCGCATGCTGCAACCCGCTCTGCGCAACTGCTCGGGCTCCAACGTCTGGCGGGCAATTCAGCGATGACGAATCTGCTTTCTCATCAGGCCCACGCCGCGTCCGGCGGCGCTGCGGTCATGCGCCTCCCAGAACCGGTCGTCACCAACCCCAAGCTTGCGAACCTCGTCAAGGATCTCTACAAGGGCGCCCACATGAAACGGGGCCGGGTCATCGGCGATGGGAGCACCGCAGACGCGATCCGCGAAGAACACAAGACGGGCGGCGCGACAAAAGGCGTGAACCACGACGAAAAGGGCCGCCAGTACGTGACGGCCCTCACCAACTGGCTTGAAAAGGCCGGCCCAAACGGTGGCAAAGGCGCCTCTCAAGAGGACCGGGCCGCAGCCCAATCCTTGATCGATGACCTCGAGGACGCGTTGGCATCATGAGCGCCGTGCCCGGGACCTTCCAGCAGTTATTAGACCGCGTCCCTGAGCTCGGCCCTATTTACCAGGAGCACCTCGACGACAACGGGTCGGTGTTGCCGCACGTCCTGATGGCAGACGTGGCTCGGTTCTTCAACGAGGTCCTGGCGACCTCGCTCGCCGGCTCGCCCGGTAGTGCTACGGCTGCCGCAGACGTGCGAACTATCCTCGAGGTCTTGGAAGACAGCATGGAGGGCGCTGGGCAAGACTGGGTAGAAGTGGTCTCGGCTTCGTTCCTCGAGAACCTGGACCCGGAAGACCCCGAGTACGACCAGGCGCGCTCGCTTATGGGGCCCCGGCTGCGGGAAATGTTGGAGACGGTCGAGGAAGGTTGAGGGGCGGTTCCGGCCAGTTGCCGACCGTCTAGTTGGCCCCTCAAAAATGGCCGGACCTTCTCGTTGACAGCACCCAGTTCGAGGACGTCATAGCCGGGGCCGTCGACCAGCGCGTCGTCGCCTGCTTGTCGGCAGCGGAATAACAAGTCGTCCATTCCGGCCACGAGCCTCGTTGGCAGCACCGGCGCGACACGGCGCGGTTCGCCGAACTGCGCTCGAAAACCGGCCGGCCATCTCATGAGCGTGGCCCAGGGTGATCTTGCAAGGCGCCGGCAACCCGCCGCGGCACGCATCAGTGACGGTGGCGGTGCCGAGAAGCTGCGCCTGAGCTTCGACCCAGGTGGGTCAGGACCGACTCGCTCCATCGACTGGTCTGGCCATTTCCCAGCGTGAGCCGGACCGTCGCTTGGCCCGGTACATCGCCGCGTCGGCCTGAGCCAACAGTTGGCTGGCCGGGACGGCCGGGCCCGGCGCCAACGCCACGCCGATGCTGACGCGGATAGGAAGCCCCGGAACGGGGCCGTTCGCCCGCGCGAGGCTGGAAAGCAGCCGCTCCGCCATGGCCCCGGCCTGCGCTTCGGAACTTAGATCCTCGCTCACTACGACAAATTCGTCGCCACCAAGGCGAGCAAGAGTGTCTCCGGGTCTGATGGCCTCGCCAATCCGCTGGGCCAGCTCGACCAGGTAAAGGTCGCCAGCGGCGTGGCCGAAGCGGTCATTCACTCCCTTGAAGTCATCGACATCCAAGAAGAACACAGCCACGTGTCCGCTCTGCCGTTCGGAACGTGCCAGAGCGTGCTCAAGGCGGTCCATCAAGAGCGCTCGGTTAGGTAATCCCGTCAGTGGATCCGCTCGAGCCGCCTTTCGCAGAGCCAGAACGACTGAGGCTAGCTGGGACTGGTGCCGCAGGACCCGAAGCTCATCATCGGTAAATACACGAGGTCGTGTTTCGAAAATTGCGACGCTGCCGATCACGAACCCGGAGTCGACCAGAGGCTCCCCTGCGTAGGCGCCGATTTGACCGGCCAACACCAGAGGGTTCTCGGCGTAAGTTCTGTGGGAAGCGGCGTCCGCGACGACCATGGACCGTCCCGTTTCGACTACCCGAGCGCAGAAGGAAAGTCGGTCTTCCACGGTCGTGAAGGGGGCCCCAACCCCCACCTCGGCAACGTAGGTCTGGCGATTGGGTGTAACCACGTTAATCACCGCCATCGGCACTCGAATGGCGATGGCCAACGTTGACACTACGGCATCGAGATCTGTGTCTCCGAGGTGGCCGTGCAGTTGCGCTCCGGCGACGGCCTCCAGCCGGCGGTCATCTCCAATGGGCTTGGCAACATCAGTGCTCTCATCTGTTGGAGGCGGCCCTGCGAGCATCGGAACCTCGACGTTTATGGCAAACTGACGCCCCTACCGCGCTCGGGGGGACGTGTTGGGAAAGCACCGCGGCACACTCGTCCGCTCTCGACCATCGTACAGCCGGGGAGCACCGCAACACGGTGCAGTTGACCATCTGGTCCATCGCGTCATCCAGCCCTGGTGCATGCGGAGGTCATTGCCAGAACCGAGAGAACATCTCGGGGGCGTCGCCTGCAGGCCCCGGAGGAAGGGGAGGAGCAACGGTCTACTTTGGCAAAACGGTCGACCCTGGGCGATCTCCGCAAAGCCGATGTTCAGCCGTGTCCAACAACGCTTAGCCCAAGGCGCAGTCGTAGCCGCCGGTTGCACGTCGACGGCGCCCTGCGGCGCCATCAGAGCCCAAGTCGACCAGCTTGCCGGAAAGGTGGTGGCGTTGCGGCGCCTGCTCCACCGGCTGCACGTGGCCGGGGTCGGGAAGGGCGGCCCTCTAGCAACGTCGTACCTAGAGCCGGCCAGTTATGATGTCCAAAATGAGCGTGCCATGAAAAACCAGAGGGAAATATGGCTGCGAGCCACAATAGCATTGGTCCTCGCTGGCGCTAGTGCGATCGTCCCCGTTCTTGGCCCAACGAAGACAGCGCCGTTGGGGCGGCACGCTAGTTGGCAAAGGGACCCTCTGCCTATTGGACGAGGAGCACTCACTGGCGTCTCATGCCCTCGGATAGCTGAGTGCGTCGCAGTTGGCTACCAACTTGGCATCAATAACACGGACCAAACTGTCGTCCTTCAACAAAGTGAGGGCGCTTGGAAGGCCGCCAAGGTGCCCAGCGCCAATAGCTCCACTTTGTCAGCTGTTTCCTGTTGGCATGTCGGCTCCTGTATTGCTGTCGGGAGTGCCCAGGTCGGCTTGCGTCGAGTGCCTTACTCTATAGTCCTCAAACACGGCCACTGGCGCAGCGTAGGCCGCATAACTCTGCCTTCGTCTTACAACGCAGGCACCTTCACTCATGTTTCTTGCCAGCCTTCCGCGAAATGTATGGCCATCGGTGACATCGAGGCGGCTCCCAGTGGGCGATTTGGAGGCACGCAGATACGCGGGCTCGAGTATCAATACCTCGGCCACGGGTGGAGCTCCCTGCCCCAGCTATCCCCGATCGCACACATATTGCCCAGTAGCATTTCGTGCAAAGGCCGTGCGGACTTGGATTGCACAGTGGTAGGCGAAATCTATTCCGAGCCCATTCTGCCCCTGTCATTCTTGGGAGCCGTAATCGTCACCTATGCCCGTGGTAACTGGTCTGTGTCAGCGCGACAGGGACTAGGTAAAACCGGAGCTCTTTATGCCGTTTGGTGTGGGCATAGCTTCTGCATGAGCGTAGGCAGCGTTCTCTCAGGGCCTGGTCGACCTTGGGCCGTCATCGCCCAAAATAACAGTTGGCACATTACGGGAAGCCCACCAATAGCCGCTAACGCACTTGATAAGGTCTCATGTGGCGGAGCCCCGGTCGTTTGTGCTGTGGCCGCAAACAGCTACCCGGGTGAACCGAAATTGCTCGGCTGGTCCGGATCTTGGTGGGCACAGGCCGCTGACCTTCCTCATGGGGTCAACACTATTGGCGCGCTTCAGTGCGCGACGACCGCAATAAAAGATTTATGGTGCACGGTCGTGGGCTCATACCAAGACGAGCATCAAACTATCCATCCCTTCGTCGTGGAAGGTCAAATGAACTAGCAGACTGAGAAGACGCTGAGTTGGCTCGCAGGGAAGGCGTGCCCGGTGTGAGCATCACAGGCAATACCGTCTCGGGCTCGCTCGCCGTAGTCTCGAACTCGGGGCCGTTCGTCTATAGCGGCACCACGGCCAAGGGCTCGGTGTACGTGGCAAATAACACGTAGAGTGCCCGCTGGGCTGACCTCGGTTAGCGACCCCGGGCCCCAGGAGCCGTAGTGGTAGGCGCTGGGGTCGAGGGCTAGCAGGACCGACCCGGTGGACACGTCGACCTCGGTAACGTCACCATTTAGGTTTTGGACGAAGAGGTACCCTCCAGCGACCAGGAGCTGGCCCGGTTGGCTTATCGCTCCATTGAGCGAGCCGGTGAAGGTGCGTGCCAGGCTGCCGGTCGCCAGGTCGATCTCTGCCAGCCACCCGGGGAGGTACCTCCGGTTGCCGTACTGGTCTTCGGTGTAGGACCCGGAGTCGGCCACGAACAGGTAGCGTCCGCCGGCTGCGATCGTCTCATCGGTGCCAATTGCGCGGGAAGGGACCGAGAACCTCGGCGCGTGTCAAGCTATATGAGACAACTTCTTCAAAGAAATAGAGGCTCGGTCGGCTCGTCTTGGGGCTTGTTGATCCAGGCCATCGTCGGCAAAGCAGGAGGTGTTGGAGGCTTGCGCACGAAGCGCTCGGGGTGCG
>DASSZK010000110.1:0-11639 GCA_035702845.1 Acidimicrobiales bacterium | reverse complement strand
CTCGACGAAGAAGTAGCTCAGGCCGAAGACCGCTACGAAGGCGCCGACACTGGATGTCAATGCCGGGATGGCGGCCAGCAGAGCGAAGGCGAACGCCATCACCCCGAACCCGATGAACTGGAGGCGCCGGTGGCCGATCCTGTCCATCCGCCAGACCGCCAGCATGTAACCAGGGACTGCGAACGCCACGAACATGACCAAAGACCAGACGAGGTTCGCCACGAGGCCACCTGTGGGGTCGACGGACTTCAATATGGCCGGCAGTGACAGCGTGTTGCCGTAGTACGCATAGTCGAAGACGAACCAGCTACCGGCAGTCCCGATGAGCAGGCGCAGGAGACGGCGGTCAGTCACCAGTGACAGCAGGCTTGGCCGCGGGGCGCTCACCCTGACGGGCCGCACATTGGCACCGATGCTGCTCTCGATGTCCACTACCCCGTCCGAGAACCGGGCCAGGTCACGCGCCAGTGCCCGCTGGTCGCCACCCCTTATCACCTCGAACCGAGGCGACTCGGGCATGCGCGACCGCAGGTACACGACCCCGGCTGCCGGCAGGGCGCCCAGGCCGAGCAACAGACGCCAGGTGACCTGGTGCCCCACGCCGGACTCCACCAGGCCCAGCGCTACCAGAGGGCCGACGACCAGCCCGAGCGCTTGCATTGAGAAGACCAAGCCGACCAGACGCCCCCGATCGGCACGGTTGGAGTACTCGCTCATGAGCACGGCCGAAACGGGATAGTCGCCCCCTATCCCGAGCCCTAGGACAAAGCGCGACACGACCAGGAACAAGAAGTCCGGAGCGCACGCCGAAGCCACCGCGCCCACGATCATGATGGCGGCCACCAGGGCGTAGACCTTTTTGCGCCCGACGATGTCGGCCAGGCGCCCAAAGACCAGGGCCCCGACGAAGGCGCCCAAGATGGCAGCTCCCGTAACCCAGCTCTTTTGAGTGGTGCTCAAGCCCCACTGAGACGCCACCAGGGCCGCGACCGTGCTGATGACGAACAGGTCGTAGGCATCGGTGAAGAAGCCCACGCCCGAGATGACGACGGCGCGCCGGTGGAACTTACTGAGGGGCGCATCATCCAGCGCCCGAGCGAACGGGTCCATGTCAGCTCCTAGCACCCCGGTGCACTCCACCGTGGCTCAGCTCTAGTCTCACGACCACGGGTGAACACTGCCCGACCTTCAGGTGTACGCCAGGTGAACGACAGATGAACAGACGGCTAAATTGTGTCGGTGAGAGCAGCGCCGACCCAACCCCGACCCCACGCCAACCCGATAGACCTGTAGGTCATGGGCACAGTTGACGAAGGGATAGCGACCCTGTTCTCGCTGGTGAGTGAGGCCCTCGCCGGTGCGACGGATGCCCTGCTCGGGGCCGAGGTCGAGCAAGCCAACCGCATTGTGGCACGCGACAAGTCCGTCGACCGCCTCACCGACGACCTGACGGCGCGCATTTGGGACGAGTTCGACAAGTTGGCTCCGGACAACCCTGAGCTGCGCCGCCTCGTCGGGCTGCTGCTCATCCTTCCCGAGCTGGAGCGCAGCGCTGACCTTGCAGAGCACATAGCGCAGCGAGCATTGACCCACCTCGGGCCCAACATGTCGGCGCTCAGTCGTGGCGTCGTACAACGAATGTCCGAAGTTGCCCTCGACATGTGGCGCCAAGCAGCGGCCGCCTACCTTCACCGCCAAGCCGCGGGCGCCGCCCTCGACGAGGCCGACGAGGAGCTGGACATCCTGCACGGTCGCCTGACACAGGAGGTAGCAGAGTCTCCGATGCCCGCCGGCGTGGCCGCACAGGTGACACTGCTGGGGCGCTTCTACGAACGCCTGGGCGACCATGCCGTCAACCTGGCCCGACGGGTGGAGGTCCTGCTGCCTCCCGTACCCGAGTAACCCAGCCCATCCCCTACAAAGGCCCGGGTACCCCTACAGAGGCCCAGTCGTTTGCCGGCGAAAAACGGCCGGGCGCTCAATCTCAGAGCTGCTGCGCCGATGAGCAGCTAGATGTTCGGCGGCGACAACGGTGGTCCACAACAAGCAAGCGTGGCGGCGATGCGCCGGCTTGCCGCGTCGATCTTCCTAGTCGGAGCCGGGACCTGCGCCCTCGGCGTGGCCACGAAGTACGCGTCGACGACACCGTTGTCGCGCACGGCCCAGTTCGGCTGCTCAGCCGCGTTCCTCGCCTGCGGGTTGCTCGTAGCGCTCAGCCGGCCGGGGCGGCGCGCCATCCTCGCCTGCGTCCTCGCCGCACTGGCCGTGCTCGGCGTGCTTATGGCCTTCTCCAACCCGGTAGGAATGGGCCCGCTGTTCTACCTCTGGCCTGTCGCGTATACGGCGTACTTCTACCCGCCCCGAGTACTGGCTGCCGTAATGGCCACCATGGCCGTAAGCCTGGGCCTCGGCCTGGCGAGCAACCCGCACGAGCACCTATTGGCCGACACCTTCGTCGGAGTCTGCGCGTCCGTGGGCGTCATGGGTTGGGTCGTGGCGCTGATGACTCGCCAGCAGGCCCGCCTGCGCCGGGAACTAGCTCTCGCGGCCCAAACGGACCCGCTCACGGGGCTACTCAACCGGCGCGCCTTCGACCCGGCGTTCACCGACATGATCTCGGCGTCCAAGGCGACGGGGGCGGCGCTCGCCGTCGTGCTGTTCGATATCGACTTTTTCAAAAGCTACAACGACAACTACGGCCACCTGGCCGGAGACGCCGCGTTACGGGTGCTCGCGGGAGTGCTGCGCACCCAGTCGCGAGCCGAAGACGCCGTGTGCCGGTTCGGCGGTGAGGAGTTCGTCGTGGCCCTTGCCGGCACAGGTGGCGGTGACGCCCGTGCGTTCGTCCAGAGGGTGGCCGACGCCTTGAGCACTGCGCAACGCGCCTTGGGCGGCCCCTTCACGATAAGCGCCGGCATAGGTGTGATGCCTCGCGACGGGGACAACTACGAGCTGTTGGTGAAGACTGCCGACGAGGCGCTCTACGGCGCCAAGGAGTCGGGACGGGCCCGCATGGCGTGGCATAGCGAGGCAGGCCAAATCTCCCTTTGCCCTTTAGGTTCGGCCAGCGCGCTGACGGTGGACAACCCGAGGCTCGCGGCCCACAGCTGAGCCACAACCCTGGGCCACAACACTGGGCCACAACACTGGGCCACAACCTGGGCCACAACACTGGCGCCATAGGGCTCTGTGCTCAATAGACCGAGCCCGAGCGACCGCCGTTACAGCGGTCGACCCGGGCTCGGTCAGTACGAAGCGCTAAAGGACTTATGTCCCCGCTATGGCCGCCACCGGGAGGTTGGCCGCCAGCGTCGACGGGGTCGGGTAAGCCTGCGCATCACCGAAGGCGTAAACATGACCATCGGAGCCGGCCATGTAGTAGCCACCGTCGTCGGGAGTTAGAGCTATCCCGACGATGTTGGTTATGCGGATACCTTCGCCAGGGACCGAGCCGTGGAACTTGACCCCGGAACCAAAGTTGAACGCACCACCATCAGCGCCCACCAGGATGTAACCGGTGCCCGCCGCCGAGGGCAGGATCGCCCGGATGTCGTGGACGTGCTTGCCTATCCCGGGGAGCGACCCAAAGAAGCGAGTCGTGCCGAAGGTGAAGACACCACCGTCAGAGCCGACGAGCAGGTAGCCCTCGCCGGTCGACGATGCCACCATTCCCACAATGTCCTTCACGTGGATGTGCAGGCCCGGGATCGAGCCGTGGAACTTGGCATCGCCGAACGTGAAGAAGCCACCGTCGGCGCCCACCATGTAGTAGCCGTTGCCGTCAGCGGTAGGGCCGATGGCAACGACGTCGGTGACATGCTTACCCATGTCGGGAAGGTCGCCGTAGAACTTGGCGTCGCCAAAGGCGCCAACCTTGCCGTCTGCGGTCACGACCCAGTAGCCCCGAGCGTCAGGCGTGGAGGCTATGCCGACGACCGGCCCGGTCTGTGCGGAGGTTTGCATGCTGCCAAAAGCAGTAGCACCCCCAAGGCCGAACACCTGGCCATTGGCGGTCGCCAACCAGTAGCCAGCGGCGGGCGGGCTCACAGTTTCGGCGAAGAGCTTTGAGGTCGAGGCCTCGTACGTCGCATACCCCGAGTAAAAGGCCTGGACCGCGACCGGGCCGCTCGCCGTTGGCACGGTGGCGCACGCCGCCTTGCCCGTCGAGGTGCTCACGGGCACCTTGGCGCAGCTGGTCACCGGTGCGCCGTTAGCGAAGAAGCTGACGGTGCCACCGGTAGGAGTCGGGGTGACCGTCGCGGTGTAGGTGATCGGCTGGCCCAAGTGGCTCGGGTTGGCCGACGCGGACAACGCTATGGCGGTCACCTTTGGCGGGGTCGCCGTCGTAGTTGTCACGAGGTTCTTGGCGTAAAGGTTGAACTCATCTATCGACCACCAGTACTTCGGCACCGGCGCGGTCAAGATCACGCGGATGAACTCGTCCGTGTGGGTGGCGAAGCTTACGACCTCAGGCGTGGCCTTACCGCTACACGCGGCGACGGTAGTCCACGATTTGGCGTCGTTCGAGACTTGTACCTGGAACGCTCTTGCGTAATCAGTTGGCGAGTTGGGCGAGGCCATGTCGAGTTCGTCAAAAGTGCGCTGTGCCCCGAGGTCCACCTGAAAATACAGCCCGGCCAACTGGTGCTCGTCCGTCGTGAAACGAGTCTTGATGTTGCCGTCGAGCGCGTACGGCGCGACGCCGCTCGCGGTCGATGGAGCATTGCTGCTCGCGACCCACCCGTTGCGGTCCAAAGGCGACTGAGCGCTCAAGGAGGCCGCACAATTGGCTCCGGCAACGGGGACAGTCGTCGAAGTCGTGGTGGTCGTCGCCGCCGAAGCCACGGCGCCCGACGTTGCTATCCCGGCACCGATCGTGCCAGCTCCCAGCGTCAGTGCCAGCAACGCCGCTCTGGCGCTCCTGTGCGGCGTTCGAAGTAGCGCGGTTCCCGATGTCATTACATCCTCCTCTGCCCAAGGCAGTTGTCGTCGGCCTGCAGCGCCACCCGGGCACCCTGACGGACGCCCTCAGTAGATGGCCAAACACTGCCCGGGCCTGCCGGTAGGGCCTGGTAAGGCACTCCCTCAGGCCTGTCCATTATTTGAAAGTATGCAAGCGTCTTGTTGTTACCCCGTAACAGTGATGCGAAACGAGGGCGAGAAGCGGATCGGGCGACCCGTGCCTCTCCACCTGCACTTATGGCGAATATGAAGAAAGTGTGAGGGAAGTCGCTACGTCTACTTTGCGCCCGGTTGGCGTCGAGTCCGCCGGCGGGAACGCCCAACACAAGTCGTGGAGGAAGCTGTGATTTGCGCCGCGTCGTCAATTGTGAGGGCGCCCCGATAAAATCCGCCCCAAGCCCCGGCTTGCCATATGGCAAGCCAACGAGTGTAGGTTGCGGCCATGGCCGGACCAGCCCATGACAGCACCACCCCGGCAGGCGACCTACCCGACCCGGCCCTCCCAGCGGGGACGGACCGAGTACCCCAGGTGGCGCACGTAGTGGTGCTCATGATGGAGAACCACAGCTACGACAACTACCTGGGCACCCTGGGCCGAGGTGACGGCCTCCCAGACCCGGGCCCCGTCAACCTTGCTCAAGATGGGCGACCCGTCACCAGCCACCGCATGCCGTCCCCCCGCCAGGTGCCGCGCGTGCCATCGCAGTCTTGGCCGGCGTCGCACGAGCAATATGCGCAGGGGGGCAACGACGGGTTCGTCGCCAGCGTGGAGCACCTCGAACCGACTGCGGACGCCAGCCTCGCCATGGGGTACTGGACTGAGCGCGACCTACCCTTTTATGCGTCTCTCGCCAGGACCTTCCCTTTGGCCGACCGATGGTTCTGTTCGTGCCTGGGCCCAACTTTCCCCAACCGGCGGTTCCTGATCGCCGGTACCGCAAATGGCCTGATTGATGACGCCGTGGCGAGCATCATCGATTACCCGAAGTCGGGCACCATCTTCGACAGCCTTGACCGTCACGGCATCGACTGGGCCAACTACCACCACGTCCCGGGCCTGCGCCTCCTCCGGCACAGAGCCGGCGGCCGAGGCGTCCTGCGGTTCGTCAGGACGGCCGCCCTTTTGGGTAGGCAGCTTGTCCCGGGCATGGAGAACGTCGTGCGGGGTGAGATCCGCTGCACGGCAAACTTGTACCCCCTCGGCTTGCGGCGAACGCGGCGCAATGTCCGCCACATCCGGGAGTTCTTCGCACGCGCTGCGGTCGGAGCCTTACCACCGTTTTGCATTGTCGACCCGGATTTCGAACGGGCCTCCGAAGAAAACCCTCAGGATGTCCGTCTCGGCGAGGGCTTTGCCGCCGCCGTGGTCAATGCGGTGATGAGTGGCCCGGCGTGGGGCTGCACGCTGCTCATATGGCTCTACGACGAACACGGTGGCTATTACGACCACGTCCCTCCGCCTGCGGCGCCCGAGCCCGATGACGTACTGCCCCACAGCCTGGTCTCGGGCAACGGACCACTCGGGTGGGTGCTCAAGCACTTGGGCGTGGCAAAGGCTTCTCTACCGGCACACTCCGATGGGCGCTACGACCGGTACGGGTTCCGCGTCCCCGCCGTGGTCGTATCACCGTTTGCCCGTCCCGATCATGTGTCGTCTACGGTGTACGACCACACATCCGTTCTGAAACTGATAGAAGAAAAATGGAACCTGCCGCCGCTCACACGCCGGGACGCTGCAGCGACCGCCCCGTGGGACATGTTGGACTTCGACAACCCGCCGGCCTTCCTCACCCCGCCCCCCCTCGCCTCCCCTTGTGTGCCGTGGCAACCGTGACCCGGGTCAGAGGGACAAGGGCCGGAGCCATGGGCACCGCGAACCAGTGGCATCGCGGGTGGACAACCTCAAGCCCTGCTAGGCCCCACTCAGCGGCCTCGTGCCCACCCGTTCCCTGCCCAACCGCCTCATGCCCGGCCCTCCGTTGAGGACCGCAGTGGTAGGGGCGAACGGCTTCGTCGGGCGCGCCCTCGTAAAAGAGCTCGTCACGCTGGGCCACGAGGTGAGAGCCTTATCCCGCCGCGCCCCCGAGATCGCCGGTGCCCAGTGCCGGTCCCTGGACGTCGCCGATGAGCAAGCCGTGCAGGAAGCCCTGGCAGGGTGCCAGGTGGCTTATTACCTCGTCCACTCACTAAGCGACAACGATTTTCGGTCACGTGACCGCCGGCTGGCGGCCGGCTTTGGCGCCGCGGCGTCCAAGGTCGGCATCCAGCGCATCGTCTATCTCGGCGGCCTCGGCAGCGACCCGGCTTCCGAGCACCTGGCCAGCCGCCAAGAGGTGGGCACAGCACTTGCGTCGGCCGGTGTAACCGTGGTCGAACTGCGGGCCGCGATCGTGCTCGGTGCCGGCAGCATCTCGTTCGAGATGCTGCGCTATCTGACCGAGCGTCTGCCTTTTATGGTCTGCCCCCGCTGGGTCCGCACCGCTATCCAGCCCATAGCCCTTATTGACATCGTCCGCTACCTCGTCAGCGCGCTCGAAGTTGCGCCCGGCGTGTACGAGGTGGGTGGCGCCGACGTGACCTCGTACCGAGACATGATCGCCGGGTACGCAGCAGCGCGCGGCCTTCGTCCGCGGCGCATTGTCGACGTACCATACCTCACACCTCGACTGTCGTCTTACTGGTTGGACCTCGTGACCCCTGTCGACCGCCGCGTGAGCCATGCGCTAATCGAGAGCCTCGGCACCGAGGTCGTCGTAACAGATCGCCTCCGGACAGATGAGGCATTCGCGATCAAGCCTATGGGCCTGGCCGCTGCCCTCTCGGCAGCCCTTGACCACCAGGCGACCGAGATCGACCGCACCCTCCTTTCACGGATGTCCGGTCTGGCCGACGGGGTCTACACGGTGCGGGCCACCGCTGCGCTTGCAGGAGCCAGCAAAGAACGGGTGGGTTCTGACCTGGCGAGCATAGGCGGGACCTTTGACTGGTACGGCCTGGCGTACGCGTGGAGAGCGCGCTCGTTGATCGGTCGGCTTGCGGGAGAGTACTGGAAGCTCCGCCGTCCCGAGCAGCTTGTCCCCGGCGCAATAGTCGACTGGTGGACTGTCGTCCAACGTGGTCCTGGGACACTGGTGCTACGGGCACTGCGTTGGTTCCCGGGAGAAGCGTGGTTGGGTTACAGTTGCGAAGACACGCAAATTGTCCAGATAGGCTCTCTGCGGCCCAAGGGGATCCCTGGATTTCTTTACTGGACTTTGCTGCGACCTGTCCACCGGTGGGTGTTCGGCGCCCTCGTGCGTCACCGCGCTGCACGCGCCAGGCTAGACGTGGGCTGACAGGATCCTGGAACAGACCACCACAGGCTGCTTATTGCTCTCGTCCAGTCAGTATAGAATTATAACTGTGACAAACAGCAATGTCGAGCTGGTCCGCGTCCCGACTTTGGCGCAGAATGCTCCGTATGCGTACGCCTCCGTAGCAAAATACGGGCGTCTGGTATTTACGGCCGGAGCGTGCCCACTCGACAAGGATGGCATAGTGGTCGCCCCTGGGGACCCCCGCGCCCAGGCCGAACAGGTGATGGACAATCTGGTCTCAGCCTTGGGCGCCGCCGGTTCTCGGCTTGAAGATGTCCTCAAGACAACGATCTATGTCGCCACGACAGACCGGGACGACCTGGTGGCAGTTTGGGAGGTTGTAAGGCGCCGCTTCGGTGACCATGACGCACCGGGGACCCTGGTCGGCGTTTCAGTCCTCGGCTGGCCCGAGCAGGTGGTCGAAGTGGAAGCAGTGGCGGCAATGCCATAGCCGCCTGGCCCGTCGTACCCCTTGCAGGGCACAACGGTCACAGCAAAGCAAGCAGGGCCTCAATGGACTGGGACACGGCGGCAGGCGCCTCGGCGGTGGGCAGATGGCCGCAGCCTGGGACGACGGTGTGCAAAGCGCCCTGGATACCGGCGGCTATCTCGGCTCCATGCCCAGGCCCTATCAACTGGTCACCGGCACCATGGACCACTGCCGCTGGGCAGCTGATGGCGGCCAGTAGAGACCGCGAGTCGGGCCGGCGGGCGCAGGCCCGGAGCTGGCGGACAAACGCCTCGGGGCCCACTGTCAACGCCATGGACCGCCAAAAATCCAGCAGGCGCTCATCTCGGCGGTGTGAAGGGTCAACCAGGGCGGGGAACGCCGCATCGACCAGTGCATCGAAGCCGCCCATCTCGACCGATCTGATCTGAGCCTGTCGCCCCGCAACTTGTTCGACGGTGTCGGCCCGCGCTGACGTGCTGAGGAACACGGCACCGAGCACTCGCTCGGGCGCTTGGCGCAGCACCTGGAAATTGACGTAACCGCCCATGCTGACGCCCACCAGTGCGAAGCGGGGTGGGGCCGATGCAAGAAGCCGATCGGCCATGTCCTCAACCGAGTCATCGCACCGGGTGTCGGCGACGAGCACCGGTCCCCGGGACCACACGACATCGAGAACGGGCTCCCACACCCGAGCTGAGCAAGCGAGCCCAGGGACCAAAACGACGGGGATGGATGACGTTGTCACGTGACCGGCAATGCTAGCGGTACAGCGCCAAGAGGCCCCCGGAGGCAATGCCGGCCACTCAACCACACACCGGAAAACTCCTCGACATGCAAGCGCATGTCATCTATCTTGGCTCAGGGGGCATTCGCACCCCCACAAGTAGGAGACACTCTTCATGGACGGGCTCATACGAACGGCACCGACAGGTAGGCCGCCGGCCGTTGCCGCGCGGACGCCCTCGCCGGCGCAGCGCGCTCGTGGCTCCTACCAATTGCCCGGCGCCCGAGAGCTCTGGGCGCCGCGTCGAGACTTTATAGTGCCGAATTTTGCGCCAAAAGACCTGGACAGCCAGGTCCCAGCCCAAGGCTCCTCATAGATCCCAGCCGACCAGCTGGATCTGCCGAGGAGCCGCCCATATGGGCGGCTTTTTTGTTTGCCGACACACAGAAAGGAAGGGGTGACATGCCCACAATCATCAATGACAAGCTCATCTCCTGGGCCAGCGAGATCGACCCCGCCACATTGCGCCAAGCCGAGAAGGCGGCCCGGCTCCCGATCGTGGAGGGCCATGTCGCCCTCATGCCCGACGCACATGTCGGTATCGGGGCCACTGTCGGATCCGTGATCCCCACCACAGGGGCCATAATCCCCTCGGCGGTCGGCGTTGACATCGGCTGCGGCATGGTCGCCGCTGAATTGGACGTCACCGAGGACCAACTCCCGGACACGCTGGAGCCGCTCCTCGCCCGCATCGAGGTTGCCATCCCGGCCGGGGTCGGCAAGGGCCACGATGTCGTCGCCCAAAACGCCGAGCAATGGCTCGCGGCCAATAGGCCGACCACAGATCTCGGCTCTGATCGGGCGGCAAAGGCGGCCCGCCAGTTTGGCACACTCGGTTCTGGGAACCACTTCTTCGAGTTTTGTGTCGACGAGCGGTCCCGCTGCTGGGTGGTCCTGCACTCGGGCAGTCGGGGTATCGGCAACCAGCTGGCCCAGGCTCACATCGCCAAGGCACGCAAACTGGCCAAGGACGCCATGATCGACCTCGAAGATATGGACCTGGCTTACTTTGTGCAGGGGACGCCCGAGTTCGACGCCTACATCGCTGACATGGCCTGGGCGCAGGACTATGCGCGGGCAAACCGTGACCAGATGATGGACAATGCCATGCGCGAAGTCTTCTCCTTCCTAGGTTTTGGCAGGGAGACCCGGCGCATAAATTGCCATCACAACTTCACCCAGCCCGAGGTCCACGCCGGCCGCCAACTGTGGGTGACCCGCAAGGGCGCCATCAAGGCCGACCGGGGAGATCTTGGTGTCATCCCGGGCTCGATGGGTACCCGCAGCTACATCGTGAGAGGCAAGGGCAACCCGCAGAGTTGGATGTCGTGCTCGCACGGTGCCGGTCGCCGCCACAGCCGCACCCAGGCCAAGAAGCTATACACCAGTGCGGACCTGGTCGACCAGATGGCCGGCAAGGTCTGGCTCTCCGGCCGGGCCGAGGCGCTCGTGGACGAGATCCCTTCTGCTTATAAGGACATAGACCAGGTTATGGCTGACCAGGCCGACCTTGTGGAAGTCCTGCATGTACTGCACCAGGTCCTCAACTACAAGGGGACCTGAGCGCCACTCCTGAGCACGTTGGGCCCCACCGCGCTCAGGTTGGCCTCCGCGCCCGTTGCGAAGATCCGGGGTTACTTCACACTTTGTCTGTGTGCTCCCCCAAGGGAGCTACCTCGGCTCGCCCGGTACTCGGGTGCGGGCAATTCCCCCCTATACACCCGGCGCTCAACGCGCCGGCTCTCACCCGGTGGTGCACGAAGTTGTGCCCATTCGGGCCACCGGCCTGCGGCGAAAGCAGGGGCTCCTTCTTGATCCATAAGTTGCGGGTTCGAGCCCCGCCGCCCCGACCATCGGGGCGTAGCTCCAATCGGAAGAGCGGTGGAAACTCCTCTGCTACCCGGTACCCAGGCCGGTCCCATCACGGTCAGCTGCGAAGGACGGGCCTACTTCTGGTCCAAGCCGTTCGATCCGGCAAGCGCTCGTCCGCCCGGTCCTCTGACCGCCTCAGCCCGGTAGCCAACCAAGAGAAAGGAAAGGAAAGGAAAGGAAAGGAAAGGAAAGGAAAGGAAAGGAAGAACGATGA
>DASSZK010000417.1:0-4047 GCA_035702845.1 Acidimicrobiales bacterium | reverse complement strand
CGTCGCCCGCCGGTGGCGTGGATCTCGGCCAGGATGCGGTCTTCTCGCAGGGCTTCCGGTCGCAGGTTGGTGTTGCGCCACGGGAACTGTCTTCCCACCGGAGTCAGGCGGGGGCCGCTGTTTTTGTTGATGAACAGGTGCCTGCCTTGGTGGTCGCGGGGGCCGAGCGGCGACCTTGTCCGGCTCGGGGATCAACAACTCGGCCGGGTCGCAGTCCAACACGGCGCAGATCACGTCCAGATCGTCGAGACGGACTGAGGTCGGTGTGCCCGACCAAGGGCGGACATCTTCCCGGCCGAGAACTCCAGGCCGGCGTCGGCCAGACGCCGGCGCATCTCGGCCGACTTCCAGATCCCACGCTCGGCTGCTTTGAGCCGCGGATTCCAGCGCATCAGCTCACCCTCCTATCCGAACCGCGATTCCAGCCGTCGGTTGGCGGTCACCCACGCCTGCTCGACGTGATCGTCGCGGACATGGATATAACCCGACGTGGTGGCCATCCACTGATGGCCCAACAGCTCCTGCAAGGTCTTGAGGTCCATCCCGGCCCCGTGCATCGAGGAGGCGCAATAGTGGGCGCAGCACATGCGGCGACAGCCGCCACGACCATCCAACCCCGCCGCCGCCATCGCCAGGGAGAACTGACCGACCAGCTCCTGCTCGAAATCGTCGATCTCCTGTCCCGACCGCAAAGCCAGCGGCGAAGCGATGTTGCGCACCACGGCCAAGCTCACCTACAGAACACCACTTCACCCCGGCCGACCATCCGTCGACTGTACCGATCAACAATCAGGAACCCTGAACATCCGTCACCCTGTCAGACAGACCCTCAAGACCATGAGCCCACTGTCAACACCAGCCTCCAGCCGGACGAACGGGCCAGGGAACCGAAGGGAAAAGAGATTAGCCCCGGTGAGTTCCGAGCGGTTCCGACCGAAACTGCGGGATCTGAAGGGTGATTGGTGGTGTTGGCGCGGCTGGTGCCTCCAGGGGGAGCCCGCTCCCGCGACTAAGGGCCGTCCCCCGGTAAGGGACGGCCCTTGAGTCACCCGAGCCTCGCGGCCCGATGGGTGGGCTGATTTACCTGCGCTATGAGTAGCTGGTCACATAACTGGTCATCGAGCCCGAGGCTACCGGCGCCCCCACCCCGTTTATCACCGAGTCGATGCCGCCCGAGCCGTTCAAGAACACGGTAAACAACCCATGGAAAACCACGCCTGCAGTGTTGGGTGCCTGGAAGGCCATGGAATTGTGGATGTCCACCCCTTGGTCGAAGTAGCAGTAGCTGCCCATTCCGTAGCCATTGAAGCTCGTGACGCTGTTGGGGATGTAGAAAGCCGGGTACCCGAGCTGGCTGGAGCTCACTTCCCACGCCGACTGGCTCGGCGGGTCGTAGGGATTCTCGTTCTGGAAGAAGATGACCTTACCGTTTTGGCCGTTCCACTCGACTTCGTAGCCCTGGTAGTGCTCGACGGCCAAGCCGTAGGCGCTCACGTTGTTGCCGTTCACGATCAAGCCGTTGGCCGACGGGTTGCCGGTCCATGTCGCCCCTGCACCGTGGTCTGCACGCCAGGACCACATGTCGTCGATTATCGAGTAATTGGAGTTGTCGATGAAAGCCGTGGTGGCCATACCGGCGGTTGCGCCGCCGATCCGAGCGAACACGTCGTCCAGGGTGACCGGGTCGGAGGAGTAGTTCTGGGTCGAGCCTTGGGTGCCGACCTGGAGCAGCACGGGGGAGTTGACCGGCCCGGCGTCGAAAATGACGTCCGAAATATTGACCCCGGGGACGTCGGCGACCGTCATGGTGATATTGCCGTTGGTGGGCACCACCGTCGGGAAACCGAGCCCGATGATCTTGGTATTCGCATCAGGCACATTGATGGTTGCCCCCCACTCATAGACCCCGGGGGTCAGGATCAGGTCGTCACCGTTGGCCAGGGCGGCGTTTATCTGATCGGTCGTGCTGGACGGGGTTGCCACATAGAAGTCCGACCAGGGCAGGGTGGTCCCAGTCGGGCTGCCACCGGTCCAGTTCGGCCCATTGGAGTTTGTCTGCAGCGACGGCACGAACACGTTGTAGTTACCGGACGAGTCCGTGTACAGGTACGGCTCCTCCTCGGTGTTGCCGCAGCTGCCAACGTTGGTATAAACGCCACCGGATACGTTGAAGTTGGTGGCGGGGGCACCGTTGTCGCCGCAGAACACCTGGTTCCACACGCCGTTGCTCCAGCTGTCGATGTTGGAGTTGCGGACGATGAACTGCTGCTGGCTGTCGTTGGACACGCTGCCACCGCTGAACACCGAGTTGCCGATGTAGCCGCCCGAGGCGTAGCCCGGGTTCTCACAGAAGTCCGACAGAGTTAGGTTGCCGTTGACCTGGACCTGGCGCAGGGGGGCCGCCTGGGAGACAGCCCAGAAGTCATCACCATTGTTGTAGCAACCGGACAGGGTGCTGGTGTTGACGTTGATGGTCAGGTTCATCACCGATCGCCAGAAGTTGTCGAGGGCTTGGCAGTTGGTCCCAGAGCACTGGTTGTAGGAGTTGACCACTCCGTTGATGACCGTCGAGGCGGGCGTGAGGCCGAGCCCGGCGATCTCCTCGTAAAAGCCCACATTGACGACCAGCGGGTCCGAGGACGAACCGTAGGTGCCCGGCTCGAAGAGCAACGCATAGCGCTGGGTGCCGAACTGGTTCGTCTGCTGCTGGGTGTAGAGGCTGTTGATGTCCGACTGGATGGTCGACTGCGCCATCCCGGTGTTGAACACGTACACGTCAGAAGGCAGGCTCCCGCCGGTGGCCGGAGGGGGGCCGTAACTGCTGGTCGTGGCAAAGGTCAGCTGGTGGATGTTCCACCCGGCGCTGTCCTGGTCGATGACAAGGGTCTGTTGGCCGGCGGGAAGCGTGACGCTCGTCGTCACGGTCGTCCATGTCTGCCAACCCCCGGTCGCAGGGACACCGACCGGGCCCGACAGGTTGGTGCCCGAGGTGTTGGCGATGTGGAACGCGTCGCTCACCGCTCCCGGCGCCGCCACGCGGATGCTGACCGAGTAAGTGCCGGCACTAGAAGCATCGACCGTGTAGTTGAACCACTGGCCGGCGCTCGTCCAGCCAATGTCGTAGCCGCCTCCGGTGTCCGAGGTGACCTCGAGGTCGACCCCGTCGCTGCGGTAGCTGTTGGCGGTGCCGTTGACCGACGTGACGTTGTACGCCACGCCTTGGCCGCCGGTGTCGTAATTGGCGGCCTGCACGGTGCCGGGCAGGGCGGCGGCGGTGCCCCCAAAGGGAGCGTCCGTGCCCGAGGCGTAGGCTGCCCCGGCCACTGCTTGCAAGGCGATCGGGCTGAGAGCTAATGCAGCCATGGCTGTGGCGGCAGCGACAGCCCCGCTGCGCGCAGCGAGGAAGCGCGCACGCAAACCTTCCCTACAACGTCTCGGCATTGCAAATTTGCTCTTCATGGTCATGGTCCCCCCTGGGAGCTCGCAGCCTGGTGTGACCTACGGCATGCATTGCTGCGATTGCCAGGTAACAGGGTTTCGTTCACATAGTCAACTATCCCTGGGAGCACCTCGAGGCAAGCCCGGTACTTCCGGAAAAAAGCGACGCTGTCGGCAAAGGCGGTAGTGAGGGGCGCATTTGGGCCATCAGTTGAGCCCTGCTCGTACTGGCGGCCATTACGGGCGGTCCGGGCTTGCTCTTGTGCTTGGCGGGCGTCCTCGGCGGTGCGGTCGGCGCCTTTGGCCAGCACCGGCCGCGGTATGAGCGTGATCGAGCCTTCGTCGCTGTCGAACCACATGGCGGCCGCTTCTTTGAGGCGGGTGAGGGCTTGGTCAACTGTCTCGCCCCAGGTGTGCACTCGTGGTTCTTCTTCGAGCTAGACGGACCAACGGCCATCGTTTTCGTGTTGGAGGCGGGCGGTGAAGGTGTTTATGGTGTCCTCGCTTCGGTCGGTCATTGGCTGAGCCATTTGGGCCCCCGGCAGGGCTGGATATCTCGCTCGATGGATCGCAGCGTGCCGGGCATGAGGTTGCCGGTGTGGACAGGGA
>DASSZK010000408.1:0-3399 GCA_035702845.1 Acidimicrobiales bacterium | reverse complement strand
GAAAGCGTGCCCCCCACCAGAGTCGCCACTACGAGCCCCCAAGAGGGCCAACCGCCGGCAGCGACGACCATGGCGGGCACGGTCGTCACCAGGAGCAGCTCGATGATGCGCGGCTTGGTCAGGGCGACATAAGCGCCAACGCGCCGCAGCACCGCCTCCGAGCGGGCTCGCGCCAGGCTCTGGTCTGCCCCTTCGGCCTGAACGGCTAGAGGGCGAGCCAGAGTGCTGGGGGTACTTACCACTCGTAAAAGGTTAGGGCTTGGGCGGGGGCTTCTCCAATGCGCTCCCAGATGCCCAGGGCCCGGCACGTTCCCAGCCCCCGGCGTGGCGCAAGCGCAACCCGTTCCCAGTGACCGGCGTCCCCAGTGACCGGCGTTCGCAGTCACAGGGCAGGCAGCCGTAGCATCGGTAGCAATGTCAGCGCCGGGCCTCTCCCCTAGACAGCAGCGGGCGGATCTCCACCCCCGTCGCCTCTGGGCCGCCATGAGCACTCCTGGCTTCATGCGCAAGAGTGCTGCGACCTGCATGGTCGGCCTGGGCCTGGGCGTGGTGAGCGGCGGCGCCGTGCGCCTTACGGGCAGCGGCCTCGGGTGCAAGGACTGGCCCAACTGTACGGCGACGAGCCTCGTCGCCCCGCTCCAGTACCACGCCTGGGTCGAGTTCGGGAACCGTCTGGTCAACGTGGTCATAACCCTCGGCGTGCTGGGGGTGGCGTTGGCAGCGTTGGCCCGCCGGCCCCGCCGGCGCGACCTTTCGTGGCTCGCATGGGGGCAGGTCGCCGGCATGTTCGCTGAGATCGTGCTCGGGGGCGAGACGGTCCTCCACAAGTTGGCGCCCCCTTTTGTCATGGCCCACTTCCTCCTGGCGGCAGCACTTGTGATCGACGCCGCCGCCCTTTTTGCCCGCAGCCGCAAACCCGATCGCCTGGTGTCACCGGGCCGGGCAGTGCCCGACAGGGGGCGGCTCCTGGTGCGCCCGGGCCAACGCCGGGCGGCGCGGGTGATGCTCGGGTGGTCGTGCGTCGTGGTGGCGCTGGGCACCGTCGTCACCTCCACTGGCCCTCATGCCGGCGCCCCCGGTGTCCCCCGGTTCCACTTCTCGCTGCACACCGTGGCACAGTTGCACGGCACCTCCGTCGAGCTGTTGCTCGCCCTCACGGTGCTCACCATGTGGTCCCTGTACCGCTCCCGTACCGAGGCCTCCGTGATGCGCAAAGCCGAACTGGTGCTGCTCGTCATGGTGGCCCAGGCCGGCGTCGGTTACACGCAGTACCTGACCGGCGACCCCGCGGCGCTGGTGGCGGTCCACCTGGCCGGCGCAACCGCCCTCCTCGTCTCGCTGGATGTCTTCAACATGGGCCTGTACGCGCCGCCCGCGCCGGGCTCATCCGATGTCGGGGGCGCATCCGATCCCGGTGTGCTGGCCGGCTTGGATGCGGGCGAAGCGCCCGAGCACGAAGCTGGCACGCCCGCCCTGGCCCGGCTATGAACTGGTAGCGATATGTCAATGGCGCCAGCAGAAGCTCCCGTCGAGGAGATAGGGACCGGGACCGCAGATCGGACCGATCTGGCCCGCCCGTGGAAAGTGATCGTCTGGAACGACCCCATAAACCTCATGAGCTACGTCACTTTCGTCCTGCAAAAGCTTTTCGGCTACAGCAAGGCCCGGGCGCACAAGCTGATGATGGACGTGCACACGAAAGGCAAAGCGGTGGTTTCGAGCGGGACCCAGGAAAAGGCGGAGCTGGACGTGTTCCGCCTACACGAGCACGGCTTGTGGGCAACCATGGAGCAGGACACCTGAGCGCCCGCCGCCGCGACCTACCGATAACGAGGACCGGTCCCGGTACTTACGAGGTCCACCTGGACACCGAGAGCCGCCAGGTCCTGCGCGAGATAATCAGCCAACTGCGCACCGCTCTGGCCGCCAACCCCCAGGATGGTTCTTTTCAGCGGCTTTTCCCGCCGGCCCACGCCGACGACCCCTCCGCCGAAAAGGCGTACCGCGACCTCATCGGCCCCGAACTGCAGTCCTCCAAGATGGCGGCTTTGGAAGTCATGTCCCGCACGGCCGGGTCCACGGAGCTTTCCGAGGAGGAAATGGACGCGTGGGCACGGGCCTTGAACGACATACGCCTATGGATGGGCACCATGCTCGACGTATCAGAGGACGAACTGCCAAGCGACGAGCCTCCGTACATGCTGTACCAGGTCCTTACCGAATTGCAGGGGCTGGCCATCGAGGCGCTGACGGGCGACGACGGTCGTGATCTGGGGGATATTGACGATCTGGGGGACATTGACGATCTTGACGACGGTGACGACCTCGACGACGGTGACGACGACTTAGGGGCGCTGGAGGACTCGGGCAGAGACATCGAGCTCGGCGAAGGCAAGCACCCGGGAGAGGACGCGGGATGGAACTGAACGAAGCTGTTGATTTCCTGCGGGATAATCACCACTCCGTGCTGTCGACCAGGCGCAGGGACGGCAGGCCGCAGATGTCGCCTGTAGTCCACGGTGTCGACGTCGATGGGCGAGTCCTCATTTCGACCCGGGAAGGCGCCATGAAGGTGCGAAACATCCGCCGGGACCCGAACGTTTCCCTGTGCGCGCTGCCCGACGGCTTCTTCGGCGCCTGGGCGCAGGTTGACGGGATAGCGACAGTTGTCGAGATGCCCGATGCCATGGCTTTGTTGCGCTTCGTTTACGAGCAGGTAGCTGGGCCACACCCGGACTGGGACGAGTTTGAGCGGGATATGGTGGCCCAGCGCCGAGTGGCGTTGTCGATCGAGATTTCATCCGTCGGCCCGTCCGTCTCCGGATAACAGACGGATATGAGCGCCCCTGCGTCTGCGCCGGCCAGACTGCTGGCGATCATGGGCTCGGGCGAGACCACGCCCACGATGGTGAAGCTGCACCGCCAGCTTTTTGACCGGCTGGGGCCTCCCGGGACGGTCAGGGGCGTGATGGTGGACACGCCATACGGGTTCCAGTCCAATGCGTCCGATATCTCAGCCCGAGCGGTGCAGTACTTCCACGAGAGCGTGGGGCGGGACATCTCGGTGGCGTCGTTGCGCCGGACCGAGGACGGGCCCTCGCTCGCCTCAGAGGCGGCTCTCGCAGAGGTGGCCGAATCATCTTGGGTTTTCGCCGGGCCAGGGAGCCCGACTTATGCCCTGCGCCAGTGGAGGCCCACGGTCATGCCGTCGCTACTGGCCTCCAAACTGAGCGGCGGAGGCTGTGTGGTGTTTTCGTCGGCGGCGGCGCTGACTCTCGGGCAATGGACGGTGCCCGTGTACGAGATTTACAAGGCCGGCGCCGACCCTCGCTGGGAAGCCGGGCTAGGCCTGACAGAAGCGCTGGGGCTGCGGGTGGCGGTGATCCCCCACTACGACAA
>DASSZK010000346.1:0-8649 GCA_035702845.1 Acidimicrobiales bacterium | reverse complement strand
GTGCGCTCGCCACACCACAGCAGGTGTGCCGAAGTGTCGTACCAGTCACCGCTCAACGAGTCGCGGCGAGTGAGAGCCTCCTCGTAGCCGAGGATCAGAGCTTCGTGACTGGTGAAGAAGTCGACCTGGTGAAGGCTCTCCTCGGCTCGTAGGTCGATCCCGCACGCTGCCATGAAGCGCAGGGCCCGATCGATCTCCGCGGCTATCGCCTCGTAGCGCTGGCCCTCTCGGCTCGACGCCACGAACTGCTGGTTCCACATATGGACCTGTTCGAGGTCTGCAAAACCGCCCTTGGTGAAGGCGCGCAGGAGATTAAGGGTCGACGCCGACTGGTGGTACGCCGAAATTAGGCGCCTCGGGTCAGGCTGGCGCGCCTCCACCGTTGGGGCATCGTCATTTACAATGTGACCCCTGAACGCGGGCAGCTGGAGCCCGTCAACGGTCTCGAACGGCGATGAGCGCGGCTTGGCGAACTGACCGGCGATCCGGCCGACCTTGACAACTCGAGTGCCCGTGCCGTAAGTCAGCACGACGGCCATCTGGAGGATCACCTTCAACTTGTCACGGATGCTGTCCGCCGTGAAGTCGTAGAAGGACTCCGCGCAGTCACCCGCCTGGAGCAGGAAGGCTCGGCCCGCAGCCACCTCGGCCAGATCGTCGCGCAAGGCGCGCGCCTCTCCGGCAAAGACGAGCGGGGGCAGCGTCGAGAGGACCTTTAGGTTCTGTTCTAGCGCGTGCTCGTCCGGCCACTCCGGTTGCTGCTCTGCGGTCCGGTCCCGCCAAGACGAGGGCGTCCATTCGTTCACGCGACCAAGGGTGGCAAACGCCGGCCTGGAGGGCAAGTCGTTTCCGCCAGTAGGTTCTGCGCAGTGAGCGAGCTACGTGGCGAGCGCATCGGTATCTTCGGAGGGACCTTCGACCCCGTGCACGTGGGCCACCTGGTCGCTGCCGTAAACGCTCGCCATGCTCTGCGTCTGGACCGCGTCGTGCTGATGGTGGCCAACGTCCCCTGGCAGAAGTCTTCGGCGCGACGGGTGTCCCCGGCCGAGGACCGCTATGCCATGGTCGCCGCCGCTGTAGGCGACGTCCCCGGAGTTGAGGCGAGCAGGATGGAGCTAGACCGCGGCGGCCCCTCCTATACGGCGGACACCGTTGCCGAGCTGGCGCGCATGCACCCTGCGTCAGAGCTTTTCGTCATCGTTGGCTGGGACGTCAGCTCGTCGCTTGAGACGTGGGAGCGCTTTGGCGAGGTCCGGGACATGGCTTCCCTGGTAGTGGTCAACCGGCCCGGGACCAAACCGCCGGCAGGTCTCGCTCAGCAGGGATGGCGCGTCCAGGAAGTATCGGTGCCCAACCTGGACATCTCCAGCACGGACCTCCGCATCCGGGCCGCCGAAGGTCGCCCGTTGGACTACCTGGTCCCCGAGGCCGCCGTCCACGTCATCCGGGAGCGGGGGCTGTACGCTGTACCCAGATGACCTCTGCCGCTCAGGCCGGTCATGGACCGGTCGCACTGCCCGAGCAGTCTGCGGTGCGTGGCCTGAGTGAGGCCCGAGGGGCCGGTGCGCTGCACAGGCGTCCGGACCGGCGGCGCCGGACGATAGAGAGGACCTTGGCCGCCTTGGTCCTCCTCGCCGCTTTCGCAGCAACGGTCGTCCTACTGGGGCTGCAATGGCTCGACAGCCCCAGCAACGGGAGCATCGCTCCTCCCGCGAGCCACATCATCCTTACCAGTGAGGTGCAACCTTCTTGACCTTCGCCCCCAACGCTCCAGCGGCTTGGGAGGGCACCGGCACCACTTCTGGCGGCATTAGCTCGGAGAAGACGTGGACGCGCTGCTCCGTTGCCGCCAAGGCAGCATCCTCGAAGCTCGCTCGCGACATCGTCGTGCTCGGGGTCGATGGCCTGCTGGGTCTGACCGATGCCTTCTTGATCACGAGTGGCAGCAACCCTCGCCAAGTCCGGACCATAACCGACGAGATTGAGCGGCAGCTGAAGCTCGCCGGCCTCGGACGCCCGACGTGCGTGGAGGGCCTCGATGATGCTCGCTGGGCCCTGATGGACTTCGGAGACATGGTGGTGCATGTCTTCTTGGACGAGGCGCGCGAGTTTTATGACCTCGAGCACCTGTGGGGCGACGCTCCTCGCTGGGGCTGGGACGATACGACCGAGGCACTGGTCGCACCAAAGAGCTAGGCGCGGGACCAGGCAGGTCGACCGCGACCCTCCACCAGCGCCGTCGGAACGAAAAAGCGAGAGGCAGATGCCTCTCGCTTTTTCCACGTTCCTAGGCCCGTAAGCGGCCAAGCAATTTGGGCCTGCTAAGCGCTTTGAATCTTTATCTCGATGTCGACACCTGCCGGCAGCTCTATGCGCTGGAGGGAATCGACCGTCTTGGCGGTGTGCTCGACGATATCGAGCAGCCTTTTGTGTACACGCATCTCGAAGTGCTCACGGCTGTCCTTGTACTTGTGAGGGCTCCGGATAACCGTGTAGCGATTGATCTCAGTCGGCAAGGGCACCGGCCCGCGCACCTTTGCCTGGGTGCGAAGTACCGTCTCGACGATCTTCTTGGTCGACTGGTCTATGACCTCGTGGTCATAGGCCTTGAGCCGGATACGGATACGCTGCCTTGCGCCTTCAGCCACTGAGATTCGCTCCGTTACTTGATGATCTTGGTGACGCGGCCTGCGCCAACCGTACGGCCACCCTCACGGATGGCGAAGCGGAGACCCTCATCCATGGCGATGGGCTTCTGCAGCTCGACCGTCATGGTGATGTTGTCTCCGGGCATGACCATTTCCGTGCCCTCCGGGAGAGTGACGCTGCCCGTCACGTCGGTGGTACGGAAGTAGAACTGCGGACGGTAGTTCGTGAAGAAGGGCTTGTGCCGGCCACCTTCGTCCTTGTTCAACACGTAGACGTTGGCCTCGAAGTTGGTGTGCGGCGTGATGGAGCCCGGCTTGCAAAGCACCTGGCCGCGCTCGATCTCTTCCTTCTTCGTGCCGCGCAGCAGGACGCCGATGTTGTCGCCGGCCTGGCCCTGGTCGAGCAGCTTGCGGAACATCTCCACACCGGTGCAGACCGTCTTGGCCGTCGCCCGCAGACCGACGATCTCCACAGGGTCGTTGACCTTGATGATGCCCTGCTCCACCTTGCCGGTGGCGACAGTGCCACGACCGGAGATGGTGAACACGTCCTCGACAGGCATCAGGAACGGCTTGTCGATCTCGCGCTCGGGTTCGGGCACGAATGCGTCGACAGCAGCCATGAGCTTGAGGATGCCCTCAGGCGCAGCAGCGTCACCTTCGAGCGCCTTCAGAGCGGACACGCGCACGATGGGCGTGTCATCGCCAGGGAACTCGTAGGAGTTTAGCAGCTCGCGCACTTCGAGCTCCACCAGCTCGAGGAGCTCCTCATCGTCCATGGCGTCGCACTTGTTGAGGGCGACAACGATCGAAGGCACACCCACCTGGCGGGCGAGCAGCACGTGCTCACGCGTCTGAGGCATCGGGCCGTCCGGCGCCGACACCACGAGAATGGCGCCGTCGACCTGGGCGGCGCCCGTGATCATGTTTTTGATGTAGTCAGCGTGACCCGGCATGTCCACGTGGGCGTAGTGACGGTTCTCCGTCTGGTACTCGACGTGGGCAATGTTGATGGTGATGCCGCGCTGGCGCTCCTCAGGAGCCTTGTCGATCGAGTCGAAAGGCGAGAAGGCGTTGTTCTTCGGATCGTGGTCGTGCAGGACCTTGGTGATGGCCGCGGTCAAGGTGGTCTTGCCGTGGTCGATGTGGCCCATCGTGCCTATGTTGAGGTGAGGCTTGTTGCGCTCGAACTTCTGCTTGGCCATTTGTAATGCTCCCTGTGCAAATCCGGCCCGCGGCCGGAGCGGTCTAGTACCCTAGCATCTGACGAAGCCGGCTGGCTACGTCTTATTCGCCGCGCACCCTGGCGACGATCTCCTTGCTCACCGACTCGGGCACTTCCTGGTAGCTCTTGAACTGCATCGTGTACGTGGCACGGCCCTGAGTGCGGCTTCGAAGGTCAGTGGCGTAACCGAACATTTCGGCCAGCGGCACTTCTGCCCGCACGACCTGGTTGTTGGCACGCTGGTCCATACCCTCGACGCGTCCTCGCCTCGAGGCGAGGTCGCCCATGACGTCGCCCAAGTAGTCATCCGGTGTGACAACTTCGACAGCCATGATCGGCTCGAGCAGTACGGGGCTAGCCCGTCGGCATGCTTCTTTGAAGCACATCGAGCCTGCGATCTTGAACGCCATTTCGGACGAGTCAACGTCGTGGTACGAACCGAAAACAAGAGTCGCCCGGATGTCGACAACGGGGTAACCAGCCAGCACCCCGGACTGCATTGCGTCCTGGATACCGGCATCGACCGCCGGGATGTACTCCTTGGGGATGACGCCGCCGGTGATCTTGTCCACGAACTCGTAGCCACCACCGGGGCCCGTCGGTTCTAGGTTGAGCACGACGTGGCCGTACTGGCCACGGCCGCCGGTCTGACGGACGTAGCGGTGCTCGACCTTCTCGATCGTCTTGCGGATGGTCTCTCGGTAGGCGACCTGAGGTTTGCCCACATTGGCGTCGACCCGGAACTCACGGAGCATCCGGTCGACCAGTACCTCAAGGTGCAACTCGCCCATGCCGCCGATGACGGTCTGACCGGTTTCCTCGTCGCCGTGCACCTGGAAGGTGGGGTCTTCTTCTGAGAGGGACTGCAGAGCCTTGGACAGTTTGTCCTGGTCAGCCTTCGTCTTCGGCTCAACCGCGACGTGGATCACGGGCTCGGGGAAGTCCAAGGACTCGAGCACGATGGGCTCGCCCTGCTCGCACAGGGTGTCACCGGTGGTGGTCTGCTTGAGGCCGACGAAGGCGACGATGTCACCGGCGTACGCAACCTCGCGTGGCTCTCGGTGGTTCGCGTGCATCTGCATGATCCGACCGATGCGCTCTTTGCGGTCCTTGGTCGAGTTGAGGACCGTGTCGCCCTGGGAGATCATTCCTGAATAGATGCGGGCAAAGACGAGCTTGCCCAAGTGCTGGTCCGCCATGATCTTGAAGGCCAAGGCCGAGAACGGCTGCTTGTCGTCAGGCAAGCGTTCGAGGTCCTTCTCACCCTTCAGGTCCTTGCCGCGGGTCGGAGGAATGTCCAGCGGGCTGGGTAGGTAGCTGACAACCGCGTCGAGCATGGGCTGCACGCCCTTGTTCTTGAACGCAGCACCGCAAAGCACCGGCACCGCCTGGCCCCCGATCGTGCACCGCCGGAGGGCGTCGCGAAGATCAGCAGGCGTTATTTCCTCTTCGTTGAGGAACTTCTCGGTGATGCCGTCATCGAAAGTGGACAACGTGTCCACGAGCTCAGCGCGAGCGGCGGCCGCTGCGTCAGCCATGTCGGCGGGGATCTCGACCTGGTTGAACGCCTCGCCACGAGGCGAGTCTTCGTCCCACACAAGCGCCTTCATCTCCAACAGGTCCACTACGCCGGCGAAGCCGCTCTCGGCACCGATAGGCAGTTGCACGACGGCAACGGTCGCCCCGAGCCGGTCGCGCATCATGTCGACGCACCGGTCGAAGTTCGCACCTATCCGGTCCATCTTGTTCACAAAACAGATGCGGGGGACGCTGTACTTGTCGGCTTGACGCCACACCGTTTCTGTCTGGGGTTCGACACCGGCGACAGCGTCAAAGACGGCGACTGCGCCGTCCAGGACTCGAAGTGAACGCTCGACCTCCACGGTGAAGTCCACGTGGCCAGGCGTGTCGATGATGTTGATGCGGTGGTCCGCCCACTGGCAGGTGGTCGCCGCAGACGTGATCGTGATGCCACGCTCCTGCTCCTGTGGCATCCAGTCCATGGTGGCGCTGCCTTCGTGGACCTCACCGATCTTGTAGTTGACGCCCGTGTAATAGAGGATGCGCTCGGTGGTGGTCGTCTTGCCCGCGTCGATGTGGGCCATGATCCCGATGTTCCGGGTCCTGGCCAGTGGGAACTCTCTCTTGTTCGCAGCGTCAGCCATTTGTCTGCCTCAGGTTCGGTGTTGCTCGTAGAACTTGCTGCCCCGAAGCTGCCGCTCCCTCGAAGCAACAGCCAAGCCCGGATGCGCGCAACCGGGCCTCTAGGTGGGAGCCACCGAGGCCAGTGCCGCCACCGCAGGCGGCGCCTGCAGCGCGGTACTTCGTCTCAGTGGTGCGTACTGCCGGGCACGAGCCCCGGAACTGGGCCGGGACGCGAGCAGGACGTCGCTCCTGTGTTCAGTTGTTGTACTCGGGTCGAGAAGGCACGCCCCATGAGGCGCCCTGTCCCTACCAACTAGCTACCAACTACCAGCTGCCAAGCAACTACCAGCGGTAGTGAGCGAAGGCCCGGTTGGAGTCAGCCATCTTGTGCATGTCCTCCCGGCGCTTGACCGCCGCCCCAACGCCGTTGGACGCATCGATCAGCTCGTTTGCCAAGCGCTCCGCCATCGTCTTTTCCCGGCGCTGGCGCGAGTAGCCCACCAGCCAGCGTACCGACAACGTCGTTGCCCGCCGAGGCTTGACATCGACCGGCACCTGGTACGTGGCCCCACCCACACGACGGCTCTTCACTTCAAGCTGAGGCTTGGTGTTGTCTACCGCCCGCTTCAATGTGGCGATCGGCTCGGTCGCCGTGCGCTCTTTGATGGCATCGAGTGCCTGGTAGACGATCTGCTCGGCGACACTTCGCTTGCCGCGAGAGAGGACCTTGTTTACAAGCTGGGTGACCAGCACGGAACGGTAGATGGGATCAGGCAGCAGCTCGCGACGCGGAGCAGGACCTTTGCGCGGCATACGACTACTCCTTAACCCTTCTTGGCGCCGTAGCGGCTACGGGCCTGCTTGCGGTCACGAACACCTGCGGTGTCAAGGGTGCCACGAATGACCTTGTAGCGGACACCGGGAAGATCCTTGACACGGCCTCCGCGGACCAGGACGATCGAGTGCTCCTGGAGGTTGTGCCCCACGCCTGGGATGTAGGCCGTGATCTCAAAACCACTGGAGAGACGGACACGGGCCACCTTGCGAAGCGCCGAGTTGGGCTTCTTAGGGGTATTGGTATAGACGCGCGTGCACACCCCGCGCCGCTGGGGCGCGCCCTTCAGAGCCGGCGTCTTGGTCTTCTTCGAGCTTTGCTGGCGGCCCTTACGGACCAATTGGGCAATTGTGGGCACTGGACCTCTAGAACTTGCTTCGATGGGGCGCGTACCACCAAGGCGCTGCCCCGGGGGACGGAGCACATGTTAGCACGCCGAAGGATGCTCCCAAGTCGGGGGCCTGGGCCGATCTTAGTGGGAGCGAGCCCGCCTCGGGTGGCTCTGCGCCTCGGCCCTACGCGAGCCGCTCTTAGGGCGGCACTGCAAAGATAACGTGCCCCTATGAGCGCAGCGGACGGCATGAACTACGCACCTCAAGGCAAGCCACGCCCTGTCGTAGGACCCGGCGAGTTTGTCGTTGCTGCCGTCGGCTTGGACCATGGCCACATCTACGGCATGTGCAACGGCTTGGTCGAGGCGGGCGCCACCGTCAAGTGGGCCTACGACCCCGACCCGGCCAAGGTGGTGGCCTTTTGTGAGCGGTTCCCATCGGCGAAGCCTGCGCGAACCGAGCTAGAGGCCTTCGAAGACGGCGCCGTGCACCTGGTGGCCTCAGCCGCGGTCCCTTTTCGTCACGGCCCGCTGGGGCTGCGGGTCATGGACCACGGCAAGGACTACTTCACCGACAAGCCGGCCCTGACCACCATCGACCAGGTCGAGCAGGTACGTCGGGCCGTCGCCACCTCGGGGCGCAAGTTCTCGGTCTACTTCAGCGAGCGCCTGCACGTCGAGAGCGCCGTGTACGCCAGCCAACTGGTCAGCGGTGGAGCAATCGGCCAGGTGGTCCACGTGCTGGGGCTCGGGCCCCACAGGGCCAATCTCGCTGCCCGGCCTACCTGGTTCTTCGAGCGCGACAGCTACGGGGGCATCCTCTGCGACATAGGCAGCCACCAGGTCGAGCAGTTCCTCCATTACACGGGCAACGAGCAAGCCCGGGTTGTCGCCAGCCGTGTCGGCAACTTCGCCCACCCGGCCCACCCCGGCTTGGAAGACTTCGGCGATTGCACCCTCACGGGCGCCAACGGCGCGGCGGGCTACTTCCGGGTGGACTGGTTCACTCCGGATGGATTGAGTGCCTGGGGGGACGGTCGCGTAGTGCTTCTCGGCACCAAGGGCTACATCGAGCTGCGCAAGTACGTCGACGTGAGCCGCGGTCCAGGGGACCAGGTCTTCCTCGTGGACGATGCCGGCGAGCACCACTTCTCGGTGGGCGGGCAGGTGGGTTACCCGTTTTTTGGCCAGCTGGTCCTGGACTGCCTGGAAAGGACCGAGCGAGCTATGAGCCAGGCGCACATCCTCCGGGCAGCCGAACTGTGCATCGTCGCGGAGGCCGGAGCCGAAGTGGTCGCCGGGCCGGATGCCAGCGCTTCAGCTCTTCCCGGCAATTAGGAGGACTACGAGCGGCGCACCGCCGCCAGCGTCCGACGTCTGGTTGGTCGCCCGCCACATGACCGCTATGAAGCTGCCGCTACGAGGTCCTTGCTCACACGAGCCGGGGTCCCCTGTGAGCCTGCAT
>DASSZK010000324.1:0-4483 GCA_035702845.1 Acidimicrobiales bacterium | reverse complement strand
CGGGCCGCCGAGTACTTAGTGGCAATAGCCGGCAAGGCCTGAGTTTCCCAGGAGTGGGCAAGACAGCTCATTGGCCGTGCAGCGGAGGCAACAATGGTCACGCTATTTCGCACTCGTCGGGCCTCAGAGTACCTGGCCAAGGCTGTTGCCACGCTCACCTTGGCGCACCCTGCCGCCGCTGGCGCGGTCCACCTAATTGTCGGCCAAGAAGCAAAGCATCCCCTTCGACCAACCGGTACGGGGCCTCCAGGTCCACTGGCCAAGGGGGCCATGAATAGGATCACACAGTTTCACTCGTGCCGAGGTGACGTCACCGATGACGTCGGCGGTGATCTCTCGAGAGGCGCGGCAACTAAGCCATCCATGGCAAAACCGGGCCTTCGGCCCGCTGACGCCCCGCCGTCGGCCGTCGTAGCCTCCGGCGGGTTGTCGCCGCTGCCGGCGGCCGGCCCAGCGGAGCCGAGGACCGAACCGGGCCGCAAAGCTCGGCCCCACCACTGGCCGGTGCTGGCGTCGTCGTTAGCCAGAGTGGTGGGCGGCGCCCGGCAGTTCCCGAGTGTTGTCGCGGTCGCCGAAGACGACGCCACTGAGTAGTCCGGCTAACTCCCGGTCCCGATCGGCCAGAGTGTGGGCATATACGCGCAATGTGACGGACGGGTCGGCGTGGCCCAGTCGGCCCGCGACGGTCCTAACGTCCGCACCGGCGGCAATGGCCGTCGTGGCGACAAAGTGCCTCAACTGGTGGAAGTGCCCGGGATAACCCAGTTGCTTGGCCAGGCGGCTGTAGCCGTTGGTCAGGCCATGGGGGAGGCAAGGAGCGCCGCCGTCGGCTGAGCGCGATAAGACGTAGGGGTCTTTGACGAGGGGGACCCCCACCACATCGGCGTAGGTTGCCTGCTGGGCCGCACGCCGGCGCATCAGTTCGGCCAAGGGGGCGTCCAAGGCCACGACGCGATGGCCATGCGTCTTGGTCGGCCCTTCGCTCACGTTGCGGCCGGTCAGCACGGAGATCGACCGCTCGATGCGCAGCAGGCCCTGGTCCAGGTCCACGTCCGACCATCGCAGGGCGCACAGCTCGCCTCGCCTCGCCCCCGTCACTGCGGCTAACGCAATGGCGGCGGCCAGTACGGGATCGCGCTCCTCGGCCGCCGCTATGAGCTGCTGGACGGTAGTCGGGGACGGTGCCCTGACCGGTACCCGCTTGGCTCGTGGTGGGGTCGCCATATCGGCCGGGTTGTTGGCCAACAGTCCGCACTTCACCGCCCGGCCCAGCGCAGTGTGCAGCAGAGCGTGGTGGCGACGCACAGACTCCGATGACAAGCCGCGCGCACCCAGCTCGGCATAGAAGGCGTCGAGCCTCGCTCCGGTCAGCTTGACCAGCTGGAGTGAGCCGATGGCGGGGTTGATGTTCTTCGCGATGACCCGGCGGTACTCGCTGACCGTGTATGCCGAACGGTCTGGGGCGATGGTGGACAGCCACCGTTCCAGGAGGTCAGCTACGCTGCCGGTATGGCTCGAGGCGACGACCTGCTTACGCTCGACGTCGGCCACGAGCTTGGCCAGCTCGGTCAGCGCTTGGCGTTTGGAGCCGTTGAAGGTCCGGGTGATGAACCTCGTCCGCCCGCGGTCATCGCGGCCGACGAACACCCGCAGGCGCCACTTGTTGTCACCCCGGGCTTCCAGGTTGCCCTTCACGGTCTTCCTCTCGGTCCAGTTGCCCAAAAGTTGCCCAGCCCCTATACTGCAGGGGCAGGTAGGAGTATAGAAGTCCTGGTCAGGTAGTACAAGCCCTCGTAGCTCAGGGGATAGAGCATCGGTTTCCTAAACCGTGTGTCGCGCGTTCGAATCGCGCCGGGGGCACCCACCCACCCACAACCGACCCGATGTCGAGGTTGTGGCGCTGTCAACGGGCACGTCCAGCCTGCTACCACCTCAACCGGCTGACGGTCCTGGTTGACGCCCCGCGCTACGTCAACGCTTGGTCGGTGGCGACCAGGGGCCTGCGAGCTTGCTCTTCGTATGTCTCTTTCCTGCTCGGCACCAGCCCAGCGGAGAGAAAGGTCTTCAGAGCTCGGTCTGGACTGAGGCGAAAGGATGGGACGCTACTGCTACCGAGGTACTACTTAGGTAGCATTGCCGGTATGAAGGTTAGTGTCAGCCTGCCCGACGAGGACGTCGAGTTCCTCGACGCGTACGCTGCGGAGCAGGGCTTTGCGTCTCGTTCCGCCGTGCTGCACAAGGCGGTGCGCCTTCTCAAGGCCGTGGAGTTGGGCGGTGCCTACGAGGAAGCCTGGCGAGGCTGGGAGACGACCGGTGAGGCGGAGGCCTGGGACACCGTCGCCGCGGATGGCGCAGACCGCTGATGCGCAGAGGGGAGATATGCCTGGTCGACTTGGCCCCCGCAAGGGGCTCCGAAGCGGACAAGCAACGACCTGCGGTCATCGTCAGCAACGACGGAGCCAATGCGGCGGCCACCCGGCTGGGGCGCGGCGTGGTGACAGTTGTCCCCGTCACGTCCAACGTGGAGCGCGTCTACCCCTTTCAGGTACTGCTGATAGCAGACGTCACCGGGCTGGCTCAGGACTCCAAGGCGCAGGCCGAGCAAGTGCGGTCCGTCGCGGTCGAGCGCATCGGGCGCAGCATCGGGTTCGTCCCTGTCCCGTTCATGACGCAACTGGACCAGGCACTACGCCTTCACCTTGCCCTCTAGTCCCACCTGCGAGCTCCGGCGAATCGTCATTACCTAACACCTCCAGGTCAGGAGATGTCGCGCTCACCTTTTGATTTCACCGGGTGCTTGCGCCTGCGCGCGCCGGTCTGGCTTACTGGGTTCCTCGCATCGATGGTCACCCGCCCCCACCGGCTCGGCCCTCACAGCCTCGTTGTGCGTGACGGCATCTTCACCGAGTGGGCGGTCCCGTTCACCTGGATCCGCGGCGCGCGGGAGGCAGCACATCCCAACTTCGGCCGGTCGGGTCTAAGGGTAGACAAGACCGGAGACGCTTTGCTCGCCGTGGGCGACGCCAATGTGCTCATCGACCTGGGCGAGGGACAGCCGCTCCAAGCTCCGGGGTCTGCTGACGCCGTCACTGTCCCGGCCCTGCGGATCACAGTCGACAACCCCGGCGAGATCCTTGCGCGCCGACAGGCGGCGGTTGCCCGCCCGTAGGGATTCGCAACGGCTAGGTTCACCCATGAGCCGAGGACAACAGAGCCGCGGACCGAGCGAGCCGATGCTGGGAGAAGCCGATGGCGGGTGACCATGAGGCGGAGAGCCAAGCGCTGGAGGGTGCGGGCCTGCCAGGGCAACCCGGTGCCACCTATACGGTGACTATCCGCGTAACTGCTCCGCCCGATCCTGCACTGCTTTTGCGCCTTGGCAGGGCGGCAGTGGGTGCGGGGGCGGCGGTGGTGGGCGTGGACCTTGTCGAGGTGGCCGCCGACGGTACGACGGTCGACCTCACTGTACAGGCGACTAGCGAGGACCACGTCGGCGCCATATCCGCAGCACTCGATGCAGCCGGGTGCAAGGTCAGGCACGTGTCTGACCGCCTGTTCCTCTACCACCTCGGTGGCAAGATAGAGGTGACCCCTCGGGTGGCCGTGCGCACCCGCCAGGATCTTTCTCTCGCCTACACCCCGGGTGTCGGTCGAGTGGCGAGCGCCATCGCTCGGAGGCCCTCGGATGCGTGGAGCCTCACCGCCAAGGGCAGTTCGGTCGCCATTGCCACCGATGGGAGCGCCGTCCTGGGCCTTGGAGCGCTCGGCCCGCTGGCGGCGTTGCCCGTAATGGAGGGCAAAGCGCTTTTGTTCAAGCAATTTGCCGGGATCAACGCCTACCCGATCTGCCTGGACACACACGACAAGGACGCTCTGGTCGAGGTAATTGCGGCCGTGTCGCCTGGCTTCGGTGCGATAAACCTCGAAGACATCGCCGCTCCGAACTGCTTCTATGTCGAGGAGAAGCTGCAGGAGCGCCTGGACATCCCCGTGTTCCATGACGACCAGCACGGGACTGCGGTTGTGGTGATGGCCGCCCTGCTAAATGCATGCCGGCTCACTCGGCGCAATCTGGCGGACATCCGCGTGGTGCTGGTTGGCTGTGGTGCGGCCGGCACGGCGATCTGCGAGGCCATGCTGGCAAACGGCGTCACAGACCTCGTTGTCGTCGACAAGGACGGCGTTATTGGGGCCGGTGACGGCGCTCCCGCGCATCACGCCCGGCTGGCGGCCCGCACCAACCCGCGAGCCGTCGGCACTCTCGAGCAGGCACTGAGGAAGGCGGACGTCTTCATCGGCACGTCCCGTCGGGGATCGGTGGACCCGGCCCTGCTATCGGCAATGGCGCCCCAGCCGATCGTGTTCGCACTTGCCAACCCTGATCCGGAAGTGTTTGCCGAAGAGTTGCCACCGGGCGCCCTAATGGCTACAGGGCGTAGTGACCTGCCCAACCAGATCAACAACTCACTTTGTTTCCCAGGCT
>DASSZK010000308.1:0-6845 GCA_035702845.1 Acidimicrobiales bacterium | reverse complement strand
GGTCAGAGCAAAGGGCAGGCCGGAGCGGAACCTCTCCACCAGCTGTGAACCGGTCTGGTGGGTGATCCCCTTGGAGGCCAGCTCCAAAGCCCTTTTGCGCATCACCAGCACAAGCTGCAGCCGCAGTAACTCGTCGAAGCCGAGCCGGCGCCGAGCCGCCGATTTGGCACCTACCGACTCCGGCAGGTGTACCTGCCACATCGACCAACCTCGGCTCGCCATACCCTGCTCCGCCAGCAGCTCACGGGGTACCGGATCGTCGATGTCCCCCATCTGGCCGAGCGCCTCCACTATGCAGTCCCCGATCTCCATCGAGGTAATACCCGCCTTTTCCGACTGGGGGTAGATGGGGACTACGCGGCCCTCCCACTCTCCTTCAATTACCTCGACCGCCGGGTTGGACATTTGGCGCCGCCCCCGGAATGTCGTGACTTTGCCCGACACGGCGACCTCCATGCCCTCTTTCAACTGCTGGGTACGCCAGGGCTGGTTGAAAAAAGACAGGTTCAGGTAGCTGCGGCCGTCAGAGACGTCCACTGTCACAACGGGCTTGGTGCCGCGCCGCGAAGGCAGGCGGTGGACACGGCGGACGGTGGCGATCACCGTGGCCTCGTCGCCCTCGGTGATCGTCGAAATGGGCACCTGGGTGGTGCGGTCGAGGTAGCGGCGAGGGTAATGCGTCACGAGGCCGAGCATGTCGGTTATGCCCATTTCCTCCAATGCCTGGGCGCGAGTCTTGGTGCGGCGCGCGCTTGCGTGCCCCGATGCCCGCAGAGCCTTATGTACCGACTTGAGGCCGTCCAAAGGCACGCCGGCGAGGTCCGCAAGTGATGTCATGCCAAGCTCGGGCCCGTGGGCACGAGGTCGGCTCGGTCCCGAAGGCTCACTCGGTACTGGACCTGAAGGCTCACTCGATACTGAAAAGGTACGGGTATAGCGGTTGGCCCCCATGGTGCACCTCGGTGCCAACACCGCTGCGGTTCTCTCTCAACCACTCGAGCACCCTGCGGGTGTCGTTGGGATGAGAGCCCTCACCTTCGATGATGGTGACGATCTCATGGTCCTCGCTCTCGCCGACCAACTGGGAGAGCAGCCCTATGGCGGCGTCGGCGGCACTCGAAGGCGCGGGTGCCACGAACCTGATGCCATCGCGCGCTATCCCCAACCAGTCTCCTGCGCGCGCCTGGCCGGCGGGTGTCATCGCATCCTTGTGGGCCTGGGCCACCTCGCCCGACACGACATGGTCGGCGGCGGCGGTCATGTTGTCGACATTGGTGTCGATGTCCGCTTCGGGGTCGTAGGCCAACATGGCGGAGAACCCCTCCGGGATGCCTTTGGTAGGCACGACTCGCACCTTCTTCGCCGCGTGGGCGGCCGCCTGCTCGGCGACAGCGATCACGTTTGGGTTGTTGGGCAACACAACGACCTGGTCGGAAGGTACGGCTGCCACCGCTTCAAGGACCTCGGCCGTCGAGGGGTTGGCTGACTGGCCGCCCGCCACTGTCCGCCCGGCTCCGAGGGAGCGGAAAATGCGTTCCACGCCCTCCCCGGCGCACACCGCCACCACTGCGCACGCGACCGGGACGTCCTCGTACTCGCCGGCGCCGTTCCCGGACGCTTCGGCTTCGCGCACCCACCGCTCCTCTTCGACCTGGTCGGTTAGATCTGTGACCCGGATCTGGCGCGGGCGCCCTATCTCGATGGCGGCCTCGAGAGCGGCACCGATGTCGTCGGTATGGATGTGGCAGTTGTACAGGCCGTCACCGCCCACGATGACCACCGAACCCCCACAAGTGCCCCAGACGCGGCGAAACCCGGCAATTGCCTCGTCCGGTGCTTCCAGGAAGAACATGACCTCGTAGCGCAGGTCTGCGACGCCCAGCTCGCCGTTAGCCGGCGTACCGGCCTGCTGGGCACCGGCATCGTCCGCACCATGGCTCGGACCTTTGCCTGTGGCTTGCGGGCCTCCGGGCGGGCGCACCGCGCCGGCACCAGCCGTCGCTGCCTGACCGGCCGGCGCGGGCGGCGCCTCTATAGGCACCCCTGTGACGACTTGGCGCAGGCTGTCCATGAAGAGCAAGAAGCCGGCGCCTCCTGCATCGACCACGCCGGCCGCCTCGAGCACGGCGAGCTGCGTAGGGGTACGGGCAAGAGCCTCGGCGGCTGCCTGGCGCGCTGCCAGCACGACCTGCTCAATGTCAGTGGTCGAGGCGGCACCGCCACCGCGGGCCCCCGCTTCTATGGCCCTGCGCGCCCCCTCCGCGGCAGCGCGTACCACGCTCAAGATGGTGCCCTCGACCGGGTTGCTCACGGCCGCGTATGCGGAGCCGCTGGCCCGCTCCAAAGCTTCGACGAGGTCGGCAGCGCCGATCACCTCGCCATCCGCATCCTTTAGACCGCCGGCGGTACCCCGTAGTACCTGCGAGAGGATGACCCCTGAGTTGCCCCTAGCACCCATGAGCGAACCGTGGCTCAGGCAGGCCGCCAACTGCTCCATACCTATGGGCTGGCCGCTGCTCTCGACCTCGTCGAACTCCGCTATGACCGACCGGACGGTCAGGCTCATGTTGGTGCCCGTGTCCCCGTCGGGGACCGGGTACACGTTGAGGCGGTTCAGAGCCTCCCGGTGCTCGTCCAAGGCAGCCGCGTAGGTACGCACGACCTGGACCACGTCATTACACGTCAGTGTCATTACACGTCAGTTCCGTAAATGGCATCGTTGGCGGGCTTCTAGTGGGTGTGCCGGGCCAGTTCGTGAGGACCTGGGCTCTAGAGGACTGGGCTTTATGAAGGGTACTAGGTGCCACTGACCAGCCTGCGTTCCGCCCCACATCGGGCGCGGTACCGCCCCCGGCAGCAGCCACCCGGGAGCCTCTTGGCCCTGGGGCCCGCGTCCCTGCTAACCTCCTACCCTTATGGCAGGCGTCTGTGAGGTATGCGGTCGGCACCCGTCCGTGGGTATGAGCATTAGCCATTCGCACCGGAGGACGAAGCGCCGCTGGTACCCGAACGTCCAGCGCGTGCGCGCCATTGTGGGTGGTCGGGCCCGGCGCCTCAATGTCTGCACTTCGTGCATTCGCGCCGGCAAAGTCGTCAAGCCCGCTCGCTAACCCCAGTCAGCTCGCTAATGCGCTCGGTATGAGCGCAAAACCTCTCTTCGCCCGCCGGTCCCGCCCGGTTCGGCGCGTCCCGAACCAACCGTGCCCCAACGGCAAGGTTCGAAGCGAAGCTGGAACTGCAGGCTCAAACAAGACGTAGGGATCCCTGTCGCGGGTCGCAGCCGGCCCGCACCGAGCCCCTGGTACCGTACTACGGATGTCGTCACCAGGGCTTTTCTTCCACGCTCACAACAGGTTTCGGCCGGGACGAGCTCACTCGGGCATCGTGGGCAGCGGCGTAGGTGGCGCTGCGCCCGCCCGAGGTGCGCGTCCCGCCTCCAGGCTGGCGGCGACCGCTCTCTTGGTCCTGTGCGCAGTGCCCCTGCAGTCGGTCTTCGCATCGGCAGCGCCGGCCGGCCCTCGCCCGGCCAGTGCGAGCACTCCACCACACCAGACCGCTGCACCCATGTCGTCGTGCACCTCATCGCGTACGGGCACAACCCCCTCCGCGTCCTCTCTCCAGGCTTCGTGGCCCTCGTACGGGGGCGGTCCTGCCAATACCCACACCGCTACCGGCTCGCGCATCACCGCCGCCAATGTGGCCAGCCTTCATCTCAGCTGGGCGACTTGCCTCGCGTCGCCACGCACGGCATCGGTGGGCACATCACTGTTGCCGGGCTACTACCTGCCACACACCTCAGACTTCTTATCCTTCACAAGCCCGGTTGTCGGCGACGGACGCGTCTTCATCGAACCCGCCTTCGTGAGCCCGCGGTCTCTGGCAGGGTTTGCCGAGCTGGTGGCAGTCGACGAACGCACTGGCAGGGTGGACTGGGAGCGACGGTTGGGACCGGAGGGCGACCTCTCTGTCTTACCGGTCCCCGTGGTCGACAACGGCAGGGTCTACGCCGGTGACCTCTCCCATCTGTACGCCTTCAGCGCGTCGAGCGGAGCCCTTCTGTGGAAGTTCGACGCGCCAGGGACCGGGCAAGCCGTCTTCCCCAACGTTGGCGACGGGCGCGTCTACTTCGCGAGAAATTTCGACCTTTTCTCGCTGGACGCGTCGACGGGAGCGCTCGACTGGACCGCACCATTGTGGGCCACCGCCTCGGACAGCGTCCCACCGGCCGTCATTGGTCCCACCGTCGTGATCGGCGACTGTTTCGGCGGGGTTCAAGCCTTCAACACGGCGAGCGGCACGACCACGTGGTCGGTCCGCGTGAGCAGCCCTTCGCAGCTGGCGAACGTCACGTCTCCGACGTTCGGAGCCGGCAACCTGATCGTGTCGAACGGCAAGAAGCTGTTCGCCATCGACGCCGCTAAAGGCACCGTAATGTGGTCACGGCCTGAGGCCGATCTGGTCCAACCGGTGGCCTTCGTCGCCGACAAGGGTAGGGTCTTCGCTCCGACTGACCCGGGCCCATGGCAGGCTTACAGCGCCGCTACCGGTCAAGAGGAGCCTGCCTTTCACCCGGTAAATTTCGGTGCAGACCAGACGAAAGTCCCCACCGGCTCCAACGACGTCGTCTTCTTCCCGACAGTGCTCGGCGGCATGAAGGCTGTCGACGCCTCGACCGGCCGCACTGTTTGGACCATGCCAGGGAACACCGGGGCGCCGTCCTCGCCAACCGCACCCCAGGACGAGACTTCCTCGGCCGCAGTTGCAGGGTCAGCAATGGTCGTGCTCGTCGGCAGGCCGACCGGCGCGTTCCTCGCGTTGTACAGCCTGCGCTGAGCCCACAGCGCGATGTACAGCCTGCGCTGAGCCCACAGCCAGGTTCACCGGGGCGCCCCGGCTCGGCCCCCGGGATCGGGGCACATCCCCGTTATCCCGGTGGGGCCGGTTATCCCTGTGGACGCCTCAGCGAGTTGGCCTCCAGCAAGGACATGACATCCTCACTGCGGAAGCGCAGGTGGCCGCCGACGGTGCGCAGGCACGCCAGCTTGCCTGACGCAGCCCAGTTGATGACGGTGCGCTCTGTCACGTCGAAGAGCGCCGCAACCTCGTGGCTGCGCAGCAGGGAGTGCCCGTCTGCCGATTGCTTGCCGGCCACAGGCTCGGCCGGCATGGGCGCCGGCAGGAGGTGGTCGGTAGAGCGGTGAGCCTGGAGGGCGCCGGTGACAAGGCGGCCGATCGCCACCATAGCGGCGCGCTCACGGCGCGACAGCTCGCGGGGCTCGACATCGAGCACAGCGAAAATAGCCGAGACGTCACCGGACGGCCCCATCAGGGGCACACCAAGCAGCCAACGGATGCCGAGGCTTGAGCGGGCCAGGCGGCTGTGGGCGAGAGCCGGGTTACTGGCCGGGTCTGTAACCTCCACGGGCTCGCGCCGGCCCGCGATGATGGAGAACAGCTCCGGGTCCTCCAGGGCTTCGCGGTCGGCACCGAACGCCAGAGTGCTCCACCCCTCGCCGCGTACCACGGTGAGAAGAGCCAGGGGGCAGCGGGCTGCGGTCGAACCGACCAGCAGCAGATCGGCGAACGCCTGACCGGCCTGGCCCACCGCCGGCCCGTCGTCCCGACGGCCGTTCAAGTGGGTTGCTGGTTCGGGGTGCCCGCCAAGGTTCACGACGCCTGGCCCGAGGGGCCGGCGAGGGATCCCTACAGACGGAGCCGGCGGGCGCGGTACAGCCCGCTCGGGCGCTCGCGCTACCTGCGAGCTCGTCTGCAACACAGTAGGGGTTGCCTCACGCACGTTGCCGGTCTCCTCCTTGTTCCCGGGCTGCCCCGAAGAATGCTCAAGCAAAACGTCGGTCAGTCACTCGGAGCCCTTGAGGTAACGACGGAGAAACCGGAAGAACGTTACTACGGGCAAACGACGCCGGCGGCTCCCAAACCCGGCCCCCGGGGGGCACTGCGGCGCCCAGACCCGGGGCTCTACTAGCCTGCTCCACCAGCATGGCAGAACCAGAGCATGGAAAAGACCTGGTAGAGCGGTTCCGCGAAGCGTTCGGTCGAGCGCCCGAGGGAGTGTGGGTGGCCCCGGGGCGCGTGAACCTGATCGGCGAGTACACGGACATCAGCGGCGGCCACGTCCTGCCGCTGGCCATCCCACAAGTGACCACCGTGCTCGCTGCTCGCCGTGACGACGGGGGGCTCGGGCTTTGCTCCACCCAAGAGCCGGGTGGCCCGACCGGGTTGGCCGCCGGCGAGCTCACCGCAGCGACTGCCAAGCGCTCAGGCTGGACGGCCTACCCGGTGGCCGTCGCCCTGGCGCTCCGGGACACAGGACGCGAGGTGGGAGGCGCCGACATCTTTGTCGACAGCAGCGTGCCGGTCGGGGCGGGCTTGTCGTCGTCGGCGGCGCTGGAGTGTGCGGTGGCGCTGGCCCTGAGCGACCTCCACGGGGGCGGCCTGGCGGGATTGGAGCTGGCGCTCGTGGCACAAAGGGCGGAGAACCATTACGTGGGGATGCCCTGTGGCCTGATGGACCAAGCTGCCTCGGCCTGCTGCACCAAGGACCACGCTTTATTGCTCGACACCAAGGAGCAGACCGTACGGCAAGTGCCGCTCGACTTGGCGGCGCACGGGTGCGAGCTCGTCGTCATGGACACGCACGTCAAGCACAGCCTGGTCACATCGGCATACGCCGAGCGGCGCAGGTCCTGCGAGGACGCTGCGCGGGCACTGGGCGTCTCTTTTCTCCGGGATGCGACGGGGGGGGACATTGAAACCGCCCTGGCGACCGTCGCGGCCGGCGCCGGCCTAGAAGCGGCGCGCCGGGCCAAGCACATCCTTACCGA
>DASSZK010000407.1:0-6350 GCA_035702845.1 Acidimicrobiales bacterium | reverse complement strand
GCCAGGCGCAGGTGGGTGACGGCCAGCTGCTGTTCGGGATCGTGCAGGGTGGCGTAGAGCCCGATCTGCGCCGGGCTTACGCTGAGCGCCTGGTCGCGATCGGCTTCGACGGCTACGCCGTTGGGGGTCTGGCGGTGGGCGAGCCCGCTGACCAGTTCGCTTTGGCGCTGGGTGCCGCAGTGGGTGCCCTGCCTGCTGATAAGCCCCGCTACTTGATGGGCGTGGGGGACCCCTGGTCGATCATTACGGCGATCTCAATGGGCATAGACATGTTCGACTGTGTCCTGCCGACGAGGCTCGGGCGGCACGGCACCGCTCTCACTTGGGAAGGCAAGCTGGCCGTCAAAGCCGCGCGCTACGCGGACGACCCCGGGCCTTTGGACGGCAAGTGCACGTGCGCAGTTTGCCGTCGCCACAGCCGGGCATACCTGCGCCACCTTTTCAACGTGGGTGAGCCTGCAGCCAGCCGGTTGGTCAGCTTGCACAATCTGGCGTGGCTCGGCGGTTTGGTGGAGCGGGCTCGGGAAGCGATCGAGGAGGGTTCACTCGGTGCCCTCGTTGACGAGGTATGTGCGGTGTGGGCGCGGCGATAGGCCCCGCGCGCCCGCTGCGCCTCCCGCTCGGGCCCGACAAGCTAGGCTAGGTCGTTGCCTATGGGGGGCTCCACCGTGGGGCCCGACTCCCTGAGCGGCACCAACCTCAAATGCACTTCATAAATAACGCGTCCTACCTCGTGGCCGCCACAGCGTCAAAGGCGAAGACGACCAACTCGGGTTCCCCCGTGCTCCTGGTCCTGCTCGTCATCATCGGCCTCATGTACTTCCTTGTCATGCGGCCCAACCAGAAGCGCCGTATGGCCGCGATGCGCCAGGCTCGCACCTTCGACGTCGGCGACGAGGTTGTCGCCGGTGGCATGGTCGGGCGGGTCAGGCGCATGGACGAGACCATGGTGGACATCGAGGTGTCCAACGGAGTCGTCGTCAAGTTCGTCCCGCAGGCTGTACAGCTGCGTTCTACCTACCTGGCCGCACAGGCCCGCACCTATGGGGGTCGCAATGCCGCCAGGGCGGGAGCCACTGCGACAGGTCGTTCGACTGGCACGGGTTCGACGGGCACTGGCCCCAGTGGCACCGGCTCCGCCGACGAGCCCGTGGTCGACGTGACCGGCGGCGGGAGCGGCGGTTTCCAGGACGAGTACGGCACAACCAACGAAGTGCCGCCCGCCGACGCCTACCCGGAGACGGGGGCCGTGCCTCCAGCGGTGCCTGTACCCCCGGCATCGGGCCCCGACGGTACTGTGCCTGCCGGCGGTACTGGGCCGACCAACGGGGAGCGCTGACCGATGCGTTCGCGCGCGCTGGTTTACTCCCTGGTCGGCGTGCTTTTGGTGGCAGTGCTGAGCTTCGGTGCCACCTTCGTCGCGGGCAAGGCGCCGTTGCTCGGCCTGGACCTGAAGGGTGGCGTCTCGATCGTCGAGAAACCGACAGGCAAGGTCAACTCCAACATCCTGACTGAGGCAGGCAACATCATCGAGAACCGCGTCAACGGCCTCGGTGTGTCGAACGCCAACGTGACCCAGCAGGGTAGCGACATAGTGATCGAGCTGCCGGGTGCGAAGAACGACACTCAAATCCTTTCGACCCTGGGTGAGACCGCCCAGCTCTTTTACCGTCCGGTGGACTGCCTGATCCCGCCTTACCAGGGAGTTGTCAGTTCGAAGACGTCGAAGACGACTACGGGGACCACAACTCCCAAGTCGAAGACCGGGGGGGCCTCCAAGTCCTCCACGTCCGTGCCGGCAAAGGTGAAGCCCAAGGCGAAGGCCACTCCAGTAAATGGCCCTACGGCGACGACCTCCAAGAAGGCGTTCGGGCCCGAACAGCACATCGACGCCAAGCTGGCGTCCGTCCAGGTGCCGTTGGCTTCCACGGGCACGGCCCAGGGAAAGACGGCCCAGGGAAAGACTGCCGGCACGTCCGTACGCACGACCGTGGCTCCGGTGCACAAGAGCGTGCCTCCCAAGACACCCGTCACGGCTACGACCGCACCTGTGAGCACCACCCGTCCCGTGACCACAACTACGTCGCTCGGCCAGGCGATATGCGGCGCTAGCCCGGCTCAGCAAGCCGGTTACATGCCCGCTCACGGTGACAGCCACGGGCTTACCCCGCCCATCTGGGACAAGCGCAACGACACTGTCGTGTTGCCGATGTACTCCGACTTCGGTGTCAAGGGCAACCACTACACCCCCGACTACCGCTACGTGCTCGGGCCTGCCGAGATGGACGGCAGCATCGTGTCGAGCGCCAGCGCTCAGCTCAACGTACAAAACGACCAATGGCAGGTGAACCTGACGTTCACCTCAAAGGGCTCGAACCTGTTCAACAAGTACGCCGCGGCGCATTACCAGTGCTACGAGCAGAACACCAAGCAGCCGCCTTATTGCGCAGACCAAGCGATCGAGCTGGACGGGCTCGTCGAATCAGCTCCGTCCATCGACGCGGCAACCTTTAACGGCAGTGCCGAAATCTCGGGTGCCTTTACCGCTCAGCAGGCGCAGAACCTGGCCAACGCCCTCAACTACGGCTCGCTGCCCGTCACCTTCGTGGCGCAGGACTTCAGCAACGTCTCGCCTCAGATCGGTACGGACTCACTGAGGGCCGGCGCCATCGCTGGTGCGGTCGCCGTGCTCCTAGTGCTGTTGTACCTGCTCATCTACTACCGCGCTCTGGGCCTCGTCGTCGTCCTCGGCATTTGCATGTCCGGCGCGCTCCTGTACGCAATAACCACGCTCCTCAGTTATACCGAAGGGCTGGCGCTCACGTTGTCGGGGGTCATCGGCCTCATCGTCTCCGTGGGTGTCACGGCGGACTCTTGCGTCGTGTACTTCGAACGGCTCAAGGAAGAGATCCGCAGTGGCCGTACGGTCCGCTCGTCCGTGGAGAAGAGCTTCTCCCGGGCGTTCAGGACGATCCTCGCGGCTGACTTCTCGTCCTTTATTGCTGCGCTCGTGCTGTATGCGTTGACAGTCGGCGACGTGCGCGGGTTTGCCTTCTTCCTCGGCTTGGCCACGTTGCTCAACGTGGTCACCACCTACTTCTTCACCCGGCCTCTCGTGGTCCTGATAGGCCACCGCTCAGCGGTCACAGGGGGCGGCGCCCTCGGTGTCAGCCGTGGGCTGGGTGCGGCGCTCAATTCCTAGGGGACCGAACAAGCTCATGACCAAAGTGCAGACCGTCAAGGCATCTTCGGCCGGTGGCTATAAGGGCGACCCCGCGGTAAGCGGTAGCGTCATCCGCCGGCTTTACCGGGGCCAGACCAATTTTGACTTTATAAACCGCTGGAAGATCTGGTTCGCTGCTTCCGGGGCGGTTATCGTCCTGGGGCTCATCGCACTCGGCGCGGGTGGCCTCAACTTCAGCATCGACTTCAAGGGCGGCACGGTATGGCAGGTGCCGGCCACGGCGTCGGTTGCCACGGTGCGGGCGGATCTCAGCCACCTCGGTGGCGACCTCAGCCAGGCCACCATCACCCGGCTGACGAACCGTGAGACGGGCAAAGCCAATATCCAGGTCCAGGCGCCGGCCAAGACCACAAGCGACACGACGCTGGTCAAGCGGGTCACGACCGAGTTGGCCAAGATCGGTCATGTTCCCCAGCAGGACGTGACCGTCAATGCCATCGGTCCCTCCTGGGGTAGCTCCATTACCAGCAAGGCCGTCAAGGCGGTGGTGGTATTCCTCATATTGATCTCGATAGCCATTTCGATGTACTTCGAGTCCAAGATGGCGATCGCCGCCCTCGTGGCCCTGCTCCACGACATGCTCATCACGGTGGGTATCTACGCGTTGTCTGGTTTCCAGGTCAGCCCGGACACCGTGATCGCGTTCCTTACAGTTCTCGGTTACAGCCTCTACGACACAATCGTCGTGTTCGACAAAGTCAAAGAGAACACCAAGGGATTGGCGTCGACGAACAAGGTGACCTATACGGACGTTGTCAACCTGTCCATGAACCAGGTGCTGGCCCGGTCCATAAACACCTCCTTCGTTGCCATCATGCCGGTCTTTTGCATCTTGGTCATTGGGTCGTGGATCCTCGGTGCCACCGCGCTCAACGACTTCGGTCTGGCTCTGTTCATCGGCCTCATGAGCGGTGCCTACTCCTCGATCTTTATCGCGTCGCCGTTGCTTGCTCTGCTAAAAGAGCGCGAGCCTCGCTACGTCGAGATCCGCCGGCGCTTGGCGATGTACCCGCAGTCACGCCAGCGCATAACCGCGGCGACCGTGTCGCACGGGGAGCTGTTCGGTCCCCGGACAAGTGTGGCCCCGGCGAGCCCAAAGAAGGCAGAGGCCGGCTCGGGGCCTGGTGCGGCCGCTCCGGTGCATACCGTCGGCGGCAATAGTGGCTATGGCGCGGCGCCGGCCTCGGTCGGCGCGCGCACAGTGCCCGAAGCGACAGTGCCCGGGTCGACAGTGCCCGGGTCGACAGTGCCCGGAGCGACAGCCGTCGGTGCGGCGGGGTGGCGCCCGGTCGAGCGAGGCCTCGAGGGTGGAGGGCTTGCAGGCACGGACCTTGGGGCGGGAAGCGCCGCTGCTGGCGCCGGTGGACCTGAAGGGGGGAACACCGGCGCCGGCATGGCGGCCGGGAGCCCGCCCTTCTCGGGCGTCGCAGGCGGTCCCGGGCTCGGCGCAGCGCCGGCCGTGGGCACAGGGGCAGGTGTGCCTCGGCGTCCCGCACCGCCCAAGGCCCGGAAAAAGGCTGCCCGCAAGCGCTGAGCGGGGCCGGTAGTAGGCTGTCCTCATGGAAGAGGTCGTCGCCCGGGTAAAGGATCTGGTCCGTGACATCCCGGACTTTCCCAAGGCGGGCGTGACCTTCAAGGACATCACGCCGCTCCTGGCGGATGCCAAGGCCTTTTCGGCCGTTATAAGCGCGCTGGCGGCACCCTTCGAAGACCTGCGTATCGACAAGGTGATCGGGGTCGAGGCCCGCGGCTTCATCATTGCCGCTCCGGTGGCGTACCACTTGGGTGCAGGCTTTGTCCCGGTCCGCAAAAAGGGCAAACTGCCGGCGAGCGTGTACTCGGACACCTACGAGCTGGAGTACGGCTTCGACACCCTCGAGGTTCACACGGACTCGCTGGAACCGGGGGAACGGGCGCTGGTGGTAGACGACGTCCTGGCCACGGGTGGCACGGCGGCTGCCACGTGCCGGCTGGTGGAGAAACTGGGCGGCGAGGCTGTCGGGTTCGGCTGCGTGATCGAGCTGGGCTTCTTGAACGGGCGGGACAAACTGGGCGAGCTCGCGGTCGAGGCTCTGGTCAGTTATGAGTAAGGGACCGCCTTCGGACAAGTCGCGCGGTTGCAGACCGAAAGGGACTGCTGCACGGGCGCTGACGCCACGCGCCCGCGCAACTTGTCCTGCGGCGGGCCCTAAGCGGCTATAGGCAGATCGTGCGGAGGTGCCTGGTCGGATGACCACAGTAGAGCGGGCTCGGGGAGGTAAGGCCGCTTCTACGGTGGACCGCGTCCTGCCATGGCGCCGTCAAGGCGCAGCCGGTACTGACGCCCTCGTCCCCCTGCTGCAGTCCTACAGGGAGCGCCACCCCAAGGGTGATGCCAGCCTCATTATCAAGGCTTACGAGACGGCGGAGCGTGCGCACGAGGGCCAGGTCCGTCGCTCCGGCGAAGCGTTCATCTCTCATCCTCTCGCCGTTGCCACCGTGCTTGCCGGGCTGGGCATGGACGATGTCACCCTGGCGGCTGCTCTGCTCCATGACTCGGTTGAGGACACCGCCCTGTCGGTGGAGGACATCGAGGCGGGTTTTGGGCCAATGGTCGCCCAGATCGTCGACGGGGTCACCAAGCTGGAGAGGGTCAGCTTTGACTCGCGTGCCGCGGCGCAGGCGGCCACCATGCGCAAGATGCTGGTGGCCATGGCCAAGGACCCCCGGGTCCTTCTTATAAAGCTGGGGGACCGCCTGCACAACATGCGGACGCTGGCGGCCATGCCCGAAGCCAGCCAGAAGCGGATCGCGCAGGAAACGCTCGATATCTACGCCCCCCTCGCGCACCGTTTTGGCATCGCCGACATCAAATGGCAATTGGAGGACCTCGCATTCGCCGCCCTTCACCCGCGCCGCTATGCACAGATCGAGCAGATGGTGGCGGCACGCGCCCCCGAGCGCGACCTGTACCTGGCACAGGTGATCGAGCAAGTCCAGGAGCGCCTGGCAGCGGCGCGCATCGAGGCAACTGTGAACGGCCGCCCCAAGCACCTGTACTCCATCTCCGCGAAGAGGGTGCTCAACCACAAAGAGTTTGACGAGAACTACGACCTCGGCGGGGGGC
>DASSZK010000272.1:0-48594 GCA_035702845.1 Acidimicrobiales bacterium | reverse complement strand
GCCGAGAGGTGCCCGGCCAGCTCGCGCCGGCCGTGCATGGTCCTGGCCAGGTAGAGCTCAGAAGGCTCCTCAGACTTGTCAGAAGGCTCGTCCAAGGCGTCGGCATGGCGGCGCCAGCTCATCATCACCGCTACGGTCTCGGCCGGGCCCAAAGGCACCAAGGTGGGCACCACCTCGGCCTCTTGGGAGGCGAACACGCCCAAGTGGCGCCCGACGTTGGCCAGCACCACCTCGACCTGGAACTTGGAGAGCTCCCCGTCTCGCCAGGCGCCAAAGAGCACCGGCAGGGCGGCGAGCTTGGCGGCGCGCCCGGTAAGGCGCCGGGCATAGCCCCGGCTACAGCGCCCGTGCACCGACACGAAGCCGGTCACGTCCAGGCATCCCTCGTCCGCCCATGCCCCTGAGGCGTCGAGCTCGAGCACTGCTGCGTGCAGCTTGGCCTCGGCGCGGTCAAAAAGCTCGAGCACCTGTGCCATCGACTCGCCGTCGCAAGGCACCTGCGCCTCCAACAACGCCGACAGTTGCTCGATCACCTATCCATCGTACATATGTTCTGGTGAGTCCAGCAACCAAAATCCCTATATTTATTGGGGAAGATCTTGGGGAAGATCGCAGCGCCAGACGCCGCAGGGAACGTATAGTCAGGCCATGCCCGCAGACGATCCCCGGACCAGGCGCCCGTCGTGCGCCGACGAACGCACAACCATGGCGGCATTCCTCAATTGGCACCGCCAGACCCTTGAGATCAAATGCGCCGGTTTGACGCCCGGCCAGTTGGCACTACAGCCCGTCGGCATGTCACGGCTTTCATTGTTGGGCCTGGTGCGCCATACCGCCGACGCGGAGCGGTTTTGGTTCCGCCGGGTTATCGGTGGCGAGCCATGCCAACCATTGTTCGCCAGCGCAACCGGGAGCAACGATGCCTTTGACGTGGCCGGCGCGGACGAGCAAATGGTGGCCGAGGCGTGGGAACTATGGCGCGCCGAAGTTAGGTTTGCCCAGAGGCTCATTGACGAGGCGCCCAGCTTGGATGTCCTTGGGGAAGAACCCGGCGAGGGACCGGTGTCCATGCGATGGGCCCTCGCTCACATGCTCGAGGAGTATGCCCGCCACAATGGCCACGCCGATCTGATCCGGGAAACCATCGACGGCACAGTCGGGCTTTAGGACCTCTTGATCCCGGCCAACCTGACGGGCTCTGGCTGGCCTGGCCAGGTCCCTTCCAAGAAGAAGTCGCCGTCCAGGGCTCGCCCGGGAGCCAGTACACACCGCCCGATCTCCAAGCGAAGATCTGCCCATCTGATATCAGCTCTGTTGTCACCGTTGTCGTAGGCCGGCGAACTCGGCGCGACTGGAGCCAGTTCCTCGTCACCCGTGCCACGCACAACGGCGCTCGGTTCGCGCACCTGTGGCCCCTGCGGGGTCAGTATTTCCAGCACTGCTTGGCTGCCGCCGGTCAGGATGGCCGTGGCGAAAGCTCGCACGCACACGGGGTCTGCACAGCCGTCGTACAGCCAGCGCTTACCGAGGACCGAGTGCATCGACGTGCCGATCAGGTGCTCCTCTGCCACATCCAGGGGTGCGTCGCGGTAGGTAACTGGGACCTGCACGACGGTACCAAGTTCCGTCCGCAGGAGGTACGTCTGGATCCCGACCTCCCCGTCGGGGTCGTCGAAGCGGTAATCCACGCTCAAGTCGATGGCGCACGCGCTGTCGTGGGGCCACCAGGGTTGCTCGGGTACCCACGACGACAACAATTCCAGCTTGGAGGGGGTCAAAGTTGCTTGATGAAGCGTGGCCATACCCAGAAGCCTAGGGCTGCGTTGCGGTCTCACCGAGCCGAATATCAAGCTGTCCCGGCGCACCCGCCGGCACCACGGGAGAGACCGGCACCACGGGCTCCGCCGGACAAGGCTGGTCGGTGCCGGGCCCGACCAAGCTGCCCACCGCCGGCCTCGGGTCGGGCTCCCCCTTGTTGGGCCAATAGGCGAAGGCCCTCTCGGCCATGGCGGTGATCGTTAGGGACGGGTTCACCCCGGGGTTAGCCGGCACCACCGACCCGTCGGCAATGTGCAACCCCTCGTAACCGTAAACGCGCTGCCATGCGTCCACCACGCCGGTCTCAGCCGACTCCCCCATGACGCAGCCGCCTAAGAAGTGGGCGGTCATCGGCATGCCGATGATCTCGCCCCAAGTACCGGCGGGACGCCCTCCGATGACACGCGCCAGCCGGCGCACCACCTCGTGGCCGAGCGGGATCGTAGTCGGGTTGGGCTCGCCGTGCCCTTGGCGGCTGGCAAGGCGCCACATTCCCCCGGCCTTACATGACCCGGCGAACAGCGAGCCGACAAGCCGCCGTTTTGCATACAGCGTCAGGGAATTGTCCTGGACCTGCATGACGAGGGCGATGATGGTGCGCTCCGACCACCGGCGCAGAGCCAGGCCCGACAACAGGGCCCGGGGTTGGCGGCGTACCTCTGCCAGCCAGCGGGCCGGCGAAGGGCGCTCGACCAGCAAAGTGCCAAAAAGTCCCATGAGGTTGGAACCATGCCCGTAGCGCACCGGCTCCACATGGGTGCCCGGCTCGGGGGAAAACGATGACGTTATTGCCACTCCCCGGCTGTAATCCGTCCCGGGACGCACCGATGGGACCACAGCGCCCAGCAGAGACTCCGAATTGGTGCGGGTAAACCGGCCGAGCGCGCGAGACAGGAGGGGCAAGCGCCCAGAGGCAGCCATCGAATGCAGCAACTTCTGAGACCCATAAGTCCCGGCAGCGAGGACCACGTGGCGAGCCGTCAGACGCCGTGAGCGCCGCGGGAAAGCGGTCGAGGCAGCCTCCACAGACCAGCCAGCTCCCTCGATCGGCACCAGCGAGCGCACAGTCGTCATGGGGATGACGACGGCCCCCGCCCGCTCGGCGAGATATAGGTAGTTCGTCACCAGCGTGTTCTTGGCCCCGTGGCGGCAACCCGTCATGCACTCACCGCACTGGCGGCAGGCGTGGCGCGCGGGCCCTGCGCCGCCGAAGAACGGGTCGGCCACAGCCGCCCCCGGTTTGGTCCCCGGTGGCCCGAAATAGACGCCGACCGGCACCGACCGGAACGTGCTCTCGCAACCCATCTCGCGCGCCACCTCCCTCATGGCCTCGTCCGCAGGGCTGGTCAACGGGTTTATTGTTGCTCCGAGCATCCGCCGGGCCTGGGCGTAGTACGGGGAAAGTTCGTCCGCCCACTCGCGGCCGCCGGCCAAGGACGGCCATTGTGGTGCCGAAAAAAACTCGGGCGGCGGCTGGTAAAGAGTGTTGGCGTAATTCAGGGAACCGCCACCGACCCCGGCTCCTGCCAGGACGACGACGTCTCTAAGGAAGTGCAGCCGCTGTACCCCGTAGCAACCAAGGCGCGGGGCCCACAGGAACCGCCGGATATGCCACGAGTTGCGAGGCAGCGATTCGGGCCCCATGCGGGCACCCGCCTCAACCACGGCGACCCGGTAGCCCTTTTCGGACAAGCGCAGTGCCGCGACAGAGCCGCCGAAGCCAGACCCGACGACGATTACGTCGTAGTCGTAGTGCCCCGGCGGCTCTGTCACAGACAGCACTAAAACGCCTGGGAGCGGCTAGCCGCCGGAGACGTCCTGGGGCCGGGGCCCGCCGGACGACAGGAAAGGCATCATCGAACGTAGCTGAGCACCTACTTTTTCGACAGGGTGCTCTTCACCCTCTTTTTGCAGGCGGTGGTACTCGGGGAGCCCTTTTTCGTTTTCTTCGACCCACTCCTTGGCGAACTGACCGGACTGGATCTCGCCCAGGATCTTCTTCATCTCAGCCTTCACGTTGCTGTCAATGACGCGAGGGCCGCGCGTCATGTCGCCGTACTCGGCCGTGGTGGAGATCGAGTAGCGCATGCCCGAGATCCCATGTTCGTAGATGAGATCCACGATCAGCTTCACCTCGTGCAGGCACTCGAAGTAGGCCGACTCGGGCTGGTAGCCGGCTTCGACGAGCGTCTCGAAGCCCGCCTTGATGAGCGACGTCAGGCCGCCGCAGAGCACTACCTGCTCCCCGAACAGGTCCGTCTCTGTCTCTTCCTTGAAGGTGGTCTCCAGGACGCCGGCTCGGCTGGCGCCAATACCCCAGGCGTAAGACAGGCCGAGAGCCTTGGCCTTGCCGCTGGCGTCCTGCTCCACAGCCAGCAGGCCGGGTACACCGCCGCCCCCCTCGTACGTGCGGCGTACGAGGTGGCCAGGGCCCTTGGGGGCGACCATGACCACGTCGACATCGCTCGGGGGGGTGATAAGGCCGAAACGGATGTTGAAGCCGTGCGAGAACATGAGGACGTCGCCGGCCTTCAGGTGCGGCTCGATCGACTCCTTGTAGATCGCCGCCTGCGAAGTGTCGGGGGCAAGCAACATAATGACGTCTGCTTCGGAAGCAGCCTCTGCTGACGTCATAACCCGCAGCCCGGCCTTTTCCGCCTTCTCCCAGGACTTCGAACCTTCGCGTAGGCCCACCCGCACGTCCACACCCGAATCACGAAGGTTGAGCGCATGGGCGTGGCCCTGGGACCCGTAGCCGATGATGGCGACCTTGCGAGAGGTGATCACCGAGGGGTCGGCATCTCGCTCGTAGTAGATCGTGGCCATGTCTATGTCAGTGCCTTTCTATTTATCCGGTCTATTTATCAGGGTGTGATCTTTATGCGATGTGGTTGGAAGAGCGCCGCGCCGGCGGCCTCTCCAGCTTGGGCAGGGCGACCCGGCCGGTGCGTTGGATGTCGATGATCCCGTAGGGGCGAAGCAGCTCCTCGAAGTCATCGAGCATCGACGGCTGGCCAGCAAGCATAACCGTGAGGGCCTCCTGGCCTACGTCGACGACCGTCCCGCCGAATATGCGCACGAGCTCGCCGACCTCGCCGCGCGACGGCCCCGGGCCTCCGGGGGGCGCGCAGCGCACACTGACCAGGGCCAGCTCGCGCTCGATTGCTTCCCCGGGGACCATCTCGGTGATCTTGACTACGTTCACCAACTTGAACAGCTGTTTGGTCAGCTGCTCAACCGATGTCTCTTCCAGGTCCACGACGATGGTCACCCGGCTAAAGGACTCGTCGTCAGTCGGCGCCACCGCCAGCGAGATGATGTTGAACCCGCGGCGGGCAAAAAGCGCCGAGACGCGGGCGAGGACGCCGGCCCGGTTTTCGACGATGACCGAGATCGTCTGGTGGCGGGCACGTCCCGACCCGGACACCCACGTGTTGCCTGTAGTGACCACGGAGCTCATTGGACCACCTTCTCGCCGCCGGGCCGCAGGTCCGGGTGGACGATGACGTTGCTGTTGGAAGCACCGGAGGGCACCATCGGGAACACTTTTTCCCTGGAGTCCGTGCGGAAATCGACCACAACCGGACGGTCGTCGATGGCATTGGCCTTGTCCACCACGGGCCCGACGTCGTCCGGGTCCTCCACCCGGAAAGCGGCACAACCCATGGCCTCGGCCCACTTCACGTAATCCGGCAGGTCGGGCGAGAGGTAAACCTCCGAGTACCGCTCCTCGTAGAACATCTCCTGCCACTGGCGCACCATGCCCAGATAGGCGTTGTTCAAGATGGCGACTTTTATGGGGATCCGTTCGCTGGATGCCGTCACGAGCTCCTGCGCCGTCATCTGGAAACATCCGTCCCCATCGATGGCCCAGACCGTCCTGTCCGGACGCCCCACTTTGGCGCCGATCGCCGCCGGCACGGCGAAGCCCATGGTGCCCAAACCACCGCTGTTGACCCACGTATAGGGGTAATCGAACCGCCAGTACTGGCTGGCCCACATCTGGTGCTGGCCAACGCCGGCGACGACAGTGGTGTCAGCCGGGCTTGCGTCCCTGATCGCCTCGATAACTGCTTGGGGTTTCAACAGGTCGCCGGGCTGGTGCGGCGAGTAATGCAGCGGGAACCGCTCTCGCCACTCGTCGACAACACCCCACCATTGGCTGCGGTCCGCCTGCGGCTCGGCTGCGGCGTTCATCACGCGCACCATCTCCTCGATGACCAAGCGGCAGTCCCCGACGATGGGCACATCGGGACGGCGGATCTTGCCCAGCTCGGCCGGGTCGATGTCGACGTGGACCACCTTGGCCCCAGGGGCGAACGCCGAGACCAACCCGGTCACCCGGTCGTCGAAACGGGCCCCCAGGGTTATGAGGAGATCGGACTCCTGCATGGCCATGATCGCTGCGTAATTGCCGTGCATCCCCGGCATGCCCAGGCACTGGCGGTGGCTGTCCGGGAAAGCGCCCCTCGCCATGAGCGTGGTGACCACCGGTGCGTTGACAAGCTCGGCAAACTGGCGCAGGGCGTCAGCGGCCCGCGCCTTCAATATGCCCCCACCCGCATAGATCACGGGCCGCCGTGAGGCGGATATGAGGCGCACCGCCTCTTTGACCATGCGGGGATGGCCCTTGGTGTTGGGCTTGTAGCCGGGGAGCGAGGCACGCACCTCCTCGTCGCTCGGCCAGTGCCACTCCGTGGTTGCCTGCAGTATGTCCTTAGGCAGGTCGACCAGCACCGGGCCGGGGCGCCCCGTCTGGGCCAGGTGGAACGCCTGGCGCACCGTGAGGGCGATGTCCTCGGGGCGCATGACGAGCTCGTTGTGCTTGGTCACCGAGCGGGTGATCCCCACCGTGTCGCCCTCCTGGAAGGCGTCGGTCCCGATTACCGGCCGGCCTACCTGGCCCGTGATCGCCACCATGGGCACCGAGTCCATGTAGGCGTCGCACAGGGCGGTGACGAGGTTCGTCGCTCCAGGACCGCTGGTGGCGATGGCCACTCCGGGGCGGCCGGTGACGTGGGCATAGCCCTCGGCCATGTGGCCGGCCCCTTGCTCGTGGCGGACCAGTACGTGGCGGATGGGCGAGTCCAAGATGGGGTCGTAAGCAGGGAGTATGGCCCCACCGGGAAGGCCGAAAACGACCTCGGTGTGCTCCATCTCCAAGCTTTTGATCAGGGCTTGCGCTCCTGTGAGTTGCATCTCTGCCTCTCTGTCCTCGGGGTTTGCTCGGCGTGGTCTGGCTCTGGAAATAAAAAGACCTCCCGGCTGGGAGGTCGTGGACGCGCGCTGTGGGGCAGGGCGCGTCAGGTAAGTACTACTACGAGAAGGACGCTTGAAATGGTCCCCTCAGCTGCCACTGCCATCTCGGTCATATTGCCACAGGTGCAGAGGGCGCGCAAGGGCATAGCTAGCATGCCCCTCCATGGGCCATGACCAGCTCTACCCAGATGAGGGGTTCGACCAGCTGGACATGGAGTGGCTCGCCTCCAAGCCCGGCACCAAGTGGGCTTCGACGCCCCTGGGGACGATCCCGGCATGGGTGGCCGACATGGACTTCCCGCCTCCTGCGGTTGTGCGCAGCGCCCTGCTGGAGCTGGCCCACTCGGGCGACCTGGGCTACGCGAACGGGTGGCCGGCACAGCGCCTCGCCCCGGCCTTTTGCTCGAGGATGGCAGGACGCTTCGCCTGGGGGCCCGAGCCCGAGCGGGTACGGGCGTTCACAGACCTGGTGCAGGCCACTCAGGCCATCCTCCAGGTCGGCACGCAGCCCGGTGATGGAGTCCTGTTGCTTACTCCTTCGTACCCGCCGTTCGTCCGCAGCATCGAAGACATGGGTCGCAGGCTCCTGGCCGTCCCGGTCGAGCCAGGGGACAGTCGCTACGAGGTGGACATGGACGCTGCGCACCGCCTGGCGCCGTCGGCCCGGGCGCTGCTGCTTGTCAACCCCCACAACCCCACAGGCCTGATGTTGAACCGCCCGGAGTTGGCGGCCTTGGCCGAGCTGGCCGAGCGCCATGACCTGCTCGTAGTGTCAGACGAGATCCATGCCGACCTCGTGCTCTCACGAGGGCACCATGTCGCATTCGCAGGCCTGGGCCCTGGTGCAGCATCGCGTACCGTCACGCTCTATTCGGCCAGCAAGTCGTTCAACCTGGGGGGCATGAGCTGCGCGGTCGCCCATGTGGGCCACGACGGCGTGCGCAGGGCCTTTGACGCCCTCCCCGATCACTTCCTGGGCTCGGTGGGCACGGCATCGGTGGCGACCACACTCGCCGCCTGGACGCCCGAGGGCGACGCCTGGCTGGAACGGTGCCTCGTGCGCCTGCGGGACAACCGAGCAGCACTGGGTACGTGGTTGGCCGGGACCGGGAGCGCCCTCGGCGTTATGGGCATCCTGCCGGAGGCCACCTACCTGGCGTGGCTCGATTTCCGGGGGGCAGGGCTCGAGGTAGACCCCGCCGTATGGCTCACCGAGCACGCCAGGGTGCGGCTAAGTCCCGGGCTCGAGTTCGGGCCAGGCGGCGCCGGCCACGCCAGGCTCAACTTCGCCACCACCCCTGGCGTACTGAGCGAACTGCTGGGTCGGGTGGGGCAGGCCCTCGACCAGCGCTGACTGTGCACAGCGCTACCAGGGCTAGGCGCCCCGGGCCTTCTTGCGCTGCGGGAGGTCATGGCGGAAAGTAGCCATGACCAGCCCCGCCGCCAGCACGAAGGCGAGGCCCAGGAACACGACCGTGAAGGCCGAGACTCCCATCCATTTAGGGCCGGCGGCGGGTACGGAAAAGATGGCGGCAGCAAGCACGAAGGCGGCCACGGCGAGGCCCGCAGCACAGCGGTTGGCCAGTTTTTGGACGCTGCGCATAAGGCCCGCTTCGTTCAGGCCCTCGATATGCATACGGAAATCGCCCTCGGCCAGCGAGTCCAGGACCCGGTTGACCCGACGGGGAAGGTGCTCCACCAGATCTTTGGCTTCCAGCGCGGCCGACACCAGGTTGCTAGGGGTCGATGCCCGCATCACGCGGTGGCGCATCAGGTACATGGCGTGATCGGCAATGGCCTGGCGGGGCTTGTAATCAGGCGCCAGCCGTCGGGCGATGTCGTCAAGGTTGAGCAGGGCCTTACCCAACATGGTGAGCTCGGGCGCAGGCCGTAGACCGCTCTCAACCGAAGCCCGGGCGAGGTCGGCCAACTGCCGTCCCACCTGCAGGTCGCCCATACCCGCGTCACCCACTGGGGCTATGAGAGCCGAGACTTGGCGCAAGAGTGCCTGCTTGTCGAAATCCTCAAGCTGTTCGCCGGTACTTGCCAGCACTTCGACGACTTCGGTCCCGTTGCCTTCGGTCAGCGCAACCAGGAGGCGGAGCAGGCAGTCCTGGGCCCCGGAGGAAAGGTGGGCAACCATGCCGGCGTCGATCAATGCCAAGTGGGCGTCCTTGGTCACGAGCATGTTGCCGGCGTGGGGGTCGGCATGGAAGACCCCGTGCATCAGCACCTGGTCCAGGTAAGCCTTAAACAGTTGCTCGACCAGTTCCTCACCGCCCGCCACCTGGTGGCCCGGCTCGGATATAGACCCGAGCCCCTGACCTTCGACGAGGGTCATCGTCAGCACGCGCGAGGTGGTAAGCTCGTCGACCGGAGCGGGGCAAACCAAGCGGGGATATGGCTCCAACGCCTTGGCCAGGTTGCGCAAGTTCCCTGCCTCTTGGCGGTAGTCCAGCTCCGCCATAACGCTGCGGCGGAACTCTCCCACCATCTGTGCCAGCCCCGCCCGCCGGGCCGTGTCCACATGGTCGTCCAGCGATGACGCCAGCTCGGCGATCACATCAAGGTCGTCGATCATGCGCCGGCGCACGCCGGGCCGCTGGACCTTCACTGCCACCAGGCGCCCTCCCGGCAACGTCGCCCGGTGCACCTGCGCCGTCGAGGCCGCTCCCAGTGCCACGCGGTCAAACGAGGTGAAGACGGTCTCCAACCGGGCGCCCAGTTCCTCCTCGACGACCTCGCGGACCACTTCGAACTCGACTGGCTCGGCCTGGTCCCTCAGCTGGCCGAGTGCCTGCACGTAAGCGGGCGGCAGCAGGTCGACCCGGCTGGAGAGGAGCTGGCCCAGCTTCACGTAGGCAGGCCCCTTGTGCTGAAGCTCCCCTACCAGGCGTTCGGCGTCCTCAGTCGAACCCTCCTCCCCTTCGTCCAGCACGTCACGATGCCCGACGAGCAAGTGCAGCACTTGCCCGTAGCGGGCTATATGCCTCAGCTTCAGCGAAGATGCCACGCCATGCCATTACCCCTCACGAGGTTCGCCGTACCATCTGCCTCAGAGACGGAAGCAGGCGACGGCAGCACGGCGGGCCGGGGCCCTCCCGGGCTGGGAGCGACATTGACTGGGAGCGACATTGACTGGGAGCGAAATTGAGAGGCCGCGGGCGCGGCTCGACCCTTAGGACCGCCGCGTACCCTTCTGTGATGCCTCAGCCCACACGTTGCCGTGCCTGCGCCGCCAAGGATGCCCTCGGATCTTCATGAGCTTGAACGGGATCTGCTGACAGACGAGGCTCATGTCGAGGCGGCCCAGGTCAGCGGCAACCTCGCGCAAGTCAATGCCGCTCACGCCGAACTGTTCAGCTCCCGGTTCACGAAAGCCAACCTGTCCGGGGCGAACCTCGAACACGCCAGGTTCGTCGACGTGATATTCGAGCGGTGCGACCTCGGCGTCGCCACCTTCGCCCATTGCTCCTTCACCAGGGTGCGGTTTAACGATTGCCGGATGACCGGCGCAGATCTCTCGGGATCCCGGGTCAACGACACCATCTTTCAGGATTGCCGTGCCAACCACGTAGGCCTCGAAATCTTCTTTTGTCGGGCCCACGGCGGCCGAGGTTATCGCCCTGATGCTATTCGCCTGGCCCACCTTTTTTGGGTAGCCACACCTCGTCAACCAGACCGTAGAGCACCGCTTCGTCCGCGCTCAGCCAACGGCCCATGGACAGGTCCGCCTCCACGTGCTCGGCTGGGCGCCCCGTGGCCCGCACCAACCGGGCGACGAACCGGTCCAGCTCCCGCTGGTGCTGGTCAGCCCATGCAGCCAACTCGCTGGCACTGCCGGTGGACGAAGTCGTCGGTTCGGTCAGGAGGAACCGCGCATGTGGTGCAGCCCGGCGCCGGTCGCCGGCAGCGGCGATGGCGACAGCGGTGCCTTCCACCGCCCCCATGCTGGTGACCTCGACTACCACGCCCATCAGGTCGATCGTGTCCACGACGGCCATGGCCGCATGCAGTGGGCCCCCAGGCGACGCTATGTAGATCGTCACGGCGGCGTCCCCCGTGGCGTCCATGGCCATGAGCTGAGCGCAAGCAATGGTGGCGGCTTCGTCGTTAAGGACGCCCCAGATGCGCACGATCCTTTGGTCGAGCAGGTGTTGGCCGAGCGCGCTCACGAGCGCTCCTCAGGGCGCTCGGCGCACAGCTCCCAGCCCAGCCGCTGCCCGATGGCCGCAGCGTAGCGCTCGAGCGTAGACAGCCGGAGGTCCGCCTCACCTGACTCCAAGCGGGCAACAGCTGATTGCGAAGTCCCCATGCGCGCCGCCACTTCTGTCTGGGACAGCCCGAGCTCGAGCCGCTTCGCCGCCAGCGCTGCCGCCAGCGACCGGCGCTCGCGCGCCAACCCCTGCTCCCTGAAACCGGGCGCCTTGAAGCCCGGGAACACGGTCTCGTGCTTGCGCTCGCTCACCTGCTGGCTTCCAAGTTCTCCGTAGTGTTCATGTTCTGGCGTTTGTCATGTTGTGGCGGGGCCCTGTTGTGGCGGGGCCCTGTTGTGGACGGCCGGTTCACCTATTCGGTCGTACCAGTTCCCGACTGCCGTAGGTTCTTCTCGCGCATCCTATCGCACTGGTGATATCTTCTATACGAGATACCGGGTTGGTGATAGCCGCCCCCCGGAGGAAGGAGCCACCCGTGTCCGTGATACCCACCGTGCTCGACCAGTCCGCCCGCGGCGAGCGGGCTTTCGACATCTATTCGCTACTGCTGCGCGAGCGGATCGTCTTCCTTGGCCAAGAAGTCGACGACCAAATCGCCAACCTGCTGGTGGCCGAGATCCTCTACCTCGACAGCGTCGAGCCGGGCAAGGACATCGCCCTCTACATCAACTCCCCCGGTGGCCTGGCTTATGCCGGTATGGCCATCTACGACGTAATGCAGCACGTGCGCTCGGAGGTGTCGACTGTTTGCGTAGGTATGGGGATGTCGGCTGCGGCCATGGTCCTGTGCGGAGGAGCGCAAGGTAAACGCTTCGCCCTGCCGAGCGCCAAGATCATGATCCACCAGGGGACGGCCGGCGCTCGCGGAGCACCCTCTGATATGGCGATCCACCTGAAGGAGGTCATGTCGATAACCAAGCGCATGGCCCAGATCATCTCCCACCACAGCGGCCGGCCTCTCGAGCAAGTCGAAAAGGACATAGACCGTGACTATTTCATGACAGCTGAAGAGGCGTTGGAGTACGGGATCATCGACGAGGTGATCGCACCGCGCCGGGGGATCTCAGCCGAACTGCTGGCAGCAGCCGATGAGGCTGCCGCCATAAGCGCAGCTGCGGCGAGCGGCGCCGCGGGCTCTCAGCACGCATCGGGTGCAGCCCTGATGGTTACCCCGGCCTTGAGATCCACGCGGTCGCGCTCAGGCAGCCGGTAGCAGGCGGCGCAGGACCAGGTCCTCGCGCAACCGCCCGGCGTCGCAAAAGACCTCGGCGTCGATACCGCACGCCCGGGCGGCCTCCACGTTTACCGGCCGGTCGTCCACGAAAAAAACGTCAGGCCCGCTGAAACCCAACTTCGGCAAGGCCTTCTGGAAATAGGCGAGGTCCGGCTTGATCACCCCTTCGAGGGCGGAGATGAAATAGCCGTCGAACCACCGCAGAAAATCGTAGATCTGGTACCTGCGCTCCCAGTTCTCTCGCTCCATGTTGGACAGGGCATAGCAGCTGACACCGGCCAAACGCAGCTCGGCGAACACCTCGACGGTGCCTGGTATTACACCTTTTATCATCTCCTCGGCCCTCGCCTCCCACGCGTCGATGAGCTGCGCGTACTCTGGGTAAAGAGCCTTGCGCTCAGCACACGCCTCGGCGATGGGGCGCCCCCTGTCCTGTTCGGCATGCCAGTCAGGTGGGCACACAACAGACAAGAAGTGCTCCATCGCTTGTGTGTCGTCACCGAAAAACTTGCGGTACAGGTACCGCGGGTCCCAGTCGAGGAAGACGCCTCCAAGATCGAACCAAACGGCTTGCACAGGGCTCATGGCCCGACCCTACCTGCGCCCGATCGCTCCGCCGAGCCCAGGCGGGCCGTGCCGGCATGGCGGCACTAGTCACCGCCGCGTAGCGTATGAGCGTGGGCACGTCCCAGAACCGACCCGGGGCCAGTGCTGAAACGTGGCAGCAATGCCAGCACATCAGCCTGGATAAGGCACCAGATGCTGTACGCAGGGCGCGCCAACTGGTCGTCTCTTGCTTCTCGGTCAATCCCGACAGCGCCTACGACGCTGAACTGGTCCTGAGCGAGCTCGTCACCAATGCCGTACTTCATGGCGCAGCCCCGATCGACGTTTACGTTTACTCGTCGGAGTCCCGGCTGCGCGTCGAAGTACATGATGCGGGGCGCACCCCGCCGATCATGGCCCGCCCAAACGCTGGTTCCATGACCGGGCGCGGGCTCGGAATGGTCGCCACGCTCAGCCAGGCCTGGGGCGTAGCGGCCGTACCGAGCGGCGGCAAGTTCGTATGGGCCGAACTGGGCCCGTGCCCGAACGAGGCGCCGCCCGCACAGGACGGCGCTTCCCTGACGGCTCAAGACGGAGCGGCGACGGACCGCCATGGCCCCATTGACGTAGCTGCGTTGCTCGCCGCCTGGCAGGACGACGAGGACGCCGAGCCGGTGTACACGGTGAACCTTGGCCCCGTGGCCACGGAACTGTTGGCGGCGGCGAAGGCCCATATAGACAATGTCGTGAGGGAACTGTCCCTACTTCAGGAGGGCCTGCTCCATGAGGGACCAGGCGCCGGGACGGCAGGGCCGTGGAGTGCGGCGGAGCTCGACGCTGCGCTCGACGTGATCACCCACCGCTTCGGTGCAGCGCGCCTCGAGCTCAAGCGCGAGGCCGCGGCCGCGCTCGCCCGAGGCGACCTGGTGGCGGACCTGGTCCTGCACCTGCCCCCTTCTGCAGCCGACGCCGGCGAGGAGTACCTGGAAGCGCTCGACCGCATCGACCGCTACGCCCGCTCGGCGCAGATCCTCACCTTGGACTCGCCGCCCGGGCACAGGCTTTTTCGCCGGTGGTACGTGACCAGGGTCGTTGAACAGCTCAGGGCTCTCAGCCAAGGTGAAGAACCTCCCAAGCCCCTTCCCTTCCAGGTCGTCCTCGGCCGCGAAGTAGCACGGCTGGCCCCTCTCGAACACATGTCAGCACGTCTGGGACTGTTACAGCGCGTCAGCCGCGATCTGGCCACCCTCACCGACCCCCGAGCCATGGCGGAGGTCGTTGTCGAGGGCGTCATGGAGCTGACCGAAGTCGAGACGGCGCGCGTCCGGCTGTTGGACGACGACGACATGCTCCAGTCGGTCGCTTGGCGAGGCCGTCGTCCCAATGAGCCATCCGAGGCTCTCCCTGCCTATTCCCTGCACTCGGAGTTCTCCAGCGCTCGTGCAGTGCGCACGGGAGAGCCGGTGGCGATCCGCTCGCTGGCCGAAGAATTCGGTGGACGCAGCGACCTCCTGGCGTTTTACAACAAGGACCTGAGCGTCCGGATCGTCCCCCTCGCTTCAGGCGGCCTGCGTTTTGGGATGTTGAGCCTCACCTTTGGCGCCGGCGCCCTGGGCGATGAGGACGAGCTGGCCCTGGTTTCGTCTCTTGCCGGGGTGCTTTCTCAAGCCCTGGCCCGGGCCGACTTCGCCGCCAGGGAGCAAGAGCGCCGCCAGACACTCGACTTCCTGGCCGACGCGTCCCAGATCATGACCTCGGTGCGCGAACCGGCACAGGTCCTCGAGGAGTTCGTCCGCCTCGCCGTGCCGGTTTTGGGCGACTGGTGCACGGTCTACCTGCCCGACGAGACGGGCCAATACCTCCGGCGAGCGGCAGTAGCCATCGACTCCCACCCTGATGTGGCGCTGGGGCTACAGGGCACGAAATTGGACCTGGCGCTGGAACTGCCCCAGACCCGCGCCTTTCGCACGGGCCATGCTCAGCCCCCCCATTACAACACCGAAGCGCTGAGGCAGGACCTCTATCCGGAACTGGATTTCGAGCGCCAGGGCTGGAAGGTCGAGAGCACGAGCGGCGTGTGCGTCCCCATTGTCCTTCGCGGCGAGGTGGTCGGGGTCATCGGCTTGACGTTTTTATCCGGGAGGAGAGGCCCCACTCGGGCCGTCCAGGAGGCGCTGGCGGGCCTAGCCGACAGAGCGGCTGTGGCCCTTGACAACGCCCGGAACTGGGCCGCTCGGGAACAGCTTGTGCGTTCCTTGGTCACGGCGTTGCTACCTGCCGCACCGCCGCAAGTGCCGGGCTACGCTTTCGCGTCGCGCTACCTGCCCGCCGACGGCAGGGTCGCCGGCGACTGGTGGGAGGTCGACGTGCTGGCTGACGGTGCCGTGCTCATCGGCCTTGGCGACGCGGCAGGCCACGGCGTCCCGGCGGTTTCGCAGATGCTCCAGCTACGCCACGGAGCGAGGGCGCTCGCGTCCGTCGAACGCAGCCCCGCCGCGCTCCTGGCCGACCTCAACCGGCGCCTGGGGCGCGCCGATTCTGGTATCGCCACAGCCTTTTATGGCAGGCTCGACCCCGCCACAGGCACCTTGACCTGGGCGAGCGCCGGGCACCTACCGCCGCTGCACCTGTTCGCGGACGGCAAAGGAGAGCTCCTGGCTCCCGGGGGCGGCGCGGCTTTGGGGGCACCCCTCGATGTGGCGTCCACGGACCACGACTTCGTCCTCAGGCAGGGCGAGACTCTGGTTCTCTACAGCGACGGGGCAGTGGAAAGGCGCCAGGAGGACCTCGGGCTGGGCATAGCCCGGCTCCTGGCCACTGCGCAGGAGTGGGCCTCGAAAGACTTGGACGTCCTGGCCGACGCACTCGTTGAAGAGCACTGCACCCGCCGTTCTGACGACTGCTGCCTGCTGTTGGTGCGCCGGCTAGGCGGTTAGCGCGACCCTCCGGGGCTCAGGCCCCAAGGGCCGAGCATCAGGGCTCACGGCTCAGCGTCAGGGCTCGGTGACGGCACCCCTGTCGGCGCCGGCCACCAACTTTGCAAACTTGGCCAGTACGCCGTGGGTATAACGGGGCTCGGGCAGCTTCCACTCCGCCTTGCGTGCCGCCAGGACGTCCTGCGCCACATCCATATCGATCGAACGCTTTGCCACGTCGATTACTATGCGGTCCCCGTCGGCCACAAAGGCGATCGGGCCCCCGTCCACGGCCTCGGGGGCGACGTGGCCGATACAAAAACCGTGGGTCCCACCACTGAAGCGGCCGTCTGTAATGAGAGCGCAATCACCGCCGCGCCCCGCCCCCTTCATGGCGCCCGTCACCGCGAGCATCTCGCGCATACCGGGCCCTCCCTTGGGGCCCTCGTAACGGATCACGACCACACTGCCAGGCTGGATGGTGCCGGTGAGGATGGCATCGAGCGCCTTCTGCTCCCCGTCGAAGACCCGGGCAACGCCCTCGAAGCGGTCGAAATCGATGCCCGCCACCTTGACCACGGCCCCCTTGGGCGCCAACGACCCGCGCAGGATGGCTATGCCGCCCTCTTGGTGGATGGGCCGGTCCATGGTCCGGACGACCTCGCCGTCGGGTGCCGGGGGCTGCAATTGGTCGAGGTTCTCGGCCACCGTGCGCCCCGTGACCGTCAGGCAATCGCCATCGAGCAGGCCCGCTTCAAGAAGCTGTGCCATGACCACCGGCAGGCCGCCGATCCGGTCAACATCGACCATGTGGAACCGGCCGTGGGGCTTGGTGTCGGCCAGGTGGGGCACCCGCTTGCCGATCCGGTCGAAGTCTTCGAGCGTGAGGTCCACCTGCGCCTCGTGAGCGATGGCGAGCAGGTGCAGGACGGCATTGGTGGAACCTCCGAGGGCCATCACAACTGAGATTGCGTTCTCGAAGGCGGCCTTGGTCATTATGTTGCGTGGGCGGATGCCGGCTTCGATCAGTCTCACGACAGCTCGGCCCGACTCGTACGCATAGTCGTCGCGCCTGCGGTCCACGGCGGGGGCAGTGGAGCTACCGGGCAGGGCCATGCCAAGGGCCTCGGCGGCGCAAGCCATGGTGTTGGCCGTGAACATACCTGCGCAGCTGCCCTCTGTCGGGCAGGCACGACGCTCGATCATCGACAGCTCCTCGTCGCTCAGCGTCCCGGCAGCGTGGGCGCCGACCGCCTCGAAGACGCTGACGATGTCGAGGGCCTCCCCCTTTTGCCCCCGCCCGGGCAAAATGCTGCCTCCGTAAAGGAAAACCGCGGGCAAGTTGAGGCGCGCCGCGCCCATGAGCATGCCAGGAAGGGACTTGTCGCAACCGGCGAAGGTGACCAGGGCGTCGAAGCGCTCCGCGTGCATCATTGTCTCCACCGAGTCCGCGATCACCTCGCGGCTCACCAGCGACGCCCGCATGCCTTCGTGGCCCATGGAGATGCCGTCAGAGACGGCGATGGTGACGAACTCCACCGGGAAGCCGCCCGCATCGCGCACGCCCACCTTGGCGCGCTTGGCGAGGCGGTCCAAGGGCATGTTGCACGGGGTCACTTCGTTCCACGAGGAGGCCACGCCGACCTGGGGCTTGCCCCAGTCAGCGTCGGTCATACCGATGGCGCGGAGCATGGCCCGGGCGGGGGCCCTTTCAGGGCCGTCGGTGACTTCGTGGCTACGGGGCTTGAGCTCGCTCGGCATGCAGCAACCTTATAGGCCGCGGCCGGGGGCGCCTACTTGCAATAACGCGCGCGCCTCGGCACGGGCCCGGGGCAATTATGTAGGGGCACCTGGCCCAGGATCTTTTGGGCACCGAACTTCGCCGGCACTTGGCCTTCGCTTGCATTTGGGCAGGGGGCCCCGGCCTCGCCGGCAATTACCCCCGTCGCTGGCGCAACAGCTCGGTTGCGGCTCGCAGATCCGCGTTGCCACCGGTGGCGGCTTTGATCTTGCCGATGAAGAACCCGGTCAGCTTGTCGTCGCCGCCGGCATAGCGCTCCCATTCTTTCGGGTTGGCGGCAACGACATCGTCCACCACTCCCGACAGCGCACCGGCGGCCATGGCTTCGAAGCCAAGACCTGAAGCGATGGCCTTGGGATCCCCGCCTTCTGACACCAGGACCTTCAGCACCGTGCGAGCCTGGGCGGAGGTGAGCTCGCCGTCCTGTTCCATCTTCACCAGGCGCACGAAGGCGTCGGGGCCCATGTCCGTGGGGCCCGTCTCGGCCAGCTGCCCCGCCACCTCATTGGCCAGGCGGCGCAGGGCCAAAGCCGCATCTACCTGGGCGGCCACGGCAGCCACTACCAGGCCGTCGAGGTCGAGGCGCACCACGGTGGCCACCGGCTCGGACGACACCGGCGCACCTGCGGCCTCTGCCACGCGCCGGCGCCTCTCGGCCGGCATTACCGCCAGCGACGAGCGGACATTTTGCACCCACTCCTCGCCGGGGTCAAGGGTGACGAGATCGGGCTCTGGGAAGTAGCGGTAGTCGTAGGCCTCTTCCTTGGAACGCATCGAGTGGGTACGCCCGTCCGCCTCGTCCCAACCCCGCGTTTGTTGTGCCACCTTGCCGCCGGCCTCGATGACTTCCACCTGGCGCGCCGACTCGTAGGCGATGGCCCGCCCGAGGCTGCGCAAAGAATTGAGGTTCTTTATCTCGCAGCGCGTCCCGAGCTCGGTGTCGCCTTGGCGGCGAACAGAGACGTTGCAGTCGACGCGCAGCGACCCCTCCTCCATCTTGCCGTCGCTGGCCCCCGTCGCCACAAGGATCGCCCGCAGTTCATCGACATAATCGCGGGCTTCTTCTGCGCCGCGCAGATCGGGTGCCGACACGATCTCCACGAGAGGGACACCGGCCCGGTTGTAATCCACCAGGGAATGCGCAGCGCCGTGGATGCGGCCGCCCCCACCGAGATGGGTGGTTTTGCCCGTGTCCTCTTCCATGTGCGCCCGCACTATGCCCACCCGCTTGGCGCTCGGCAGTTCCAGCCAGCCATCAGCGTTGAGGGGGATGTCGTACTGGCTGATCTGGAAATCCTTGGGCATGTCGGGGTAGAAGTAATTTTTGCGGTGGAATATCGATCGCTGCACCTGGCAGTGCAAGGCGGTGCCGATGCGGATGGCGTACTCCACGGCTTGCCTGTTGAGCACCGGCAGGGAACCCGGTAGCCCCAGGCAGACAGGGCACACGTTGGTGTTGGGCTCCTCGCCAAAGGCGTTGCGGCACCCGCAAAAAAGCTTGGTCTCGGTCCTCAGCTCGCAGTGCACTTCGAGGCCGATAACAATCTCCCACAGGGCCCCGTCAGCGCCCGTGACATAAGTGGACTGGCTCATTTCGCTCCCCCCGGCGCGCCGGCGACTGCAGCTTCGAGCACTTCTGCGACCTGGAACATCACCGGTTCCCCCAGGGCCGGCGCCAGTACCTGTACCCCGACGGGCAAGCCGTCGTCACCGGTTCCGAAGGGGACACTCACCGCCGGGTGGCCGGCCAGGTTGCTCGGGATGGTGCATACGTCGTTCAAGTACATGGTCAGCGGGTCAGAGGTCTTGGCGCCGAGCTCGAACGCCGTCGTGGGCGAAGTGGGCGACAACAACACGTCATATGAGCGGTAAGCCTCTTCGAAATCTTGGATTATCAGCGTGCGTACCTTTTGCGCCTTGCCGTAGTAGGCGTCGTAGTAGCCCGCCGACAAGGCGTAGGTGCCGAGCATTATCCGCCTCTTTACCTCGGGGCCAAAACCGGCAGAGCGGGTGGCGATGTACATGTCGGTGATGTCCTCGCCCGGCACCCGCAGGCCGTAGCGCACCCCGTCGTAACGGGCAAGGTTGGAGGAAGCCTCCGCCGGGGCGATCATGTAGTAGGCGGACAGGCCGTACACGACCGAGGTCACGCTGACCTCTTCGACCTTGGCCCCAGCGCCGGCCAGGGCGTCGGCAGCATGTCGCACCCGGGCGGCAACGTCGGTGGCGATGCCCTGCGCACCGGCGAGCTCGGAGATGACGCCGACCCTCAGGCCCTCGACGCCGCGCCCGAGGCGGCTCGCCGCCTTCTCCCGAGCGGTGTCGGGCAGGCTTGTCGAGTCACGGGGGTCGTGGCCGCCGATCACGTCGAGCACCAGCGCGGCATCGGCCACGGTGGTGGTGAACGGGCCTATCTGGTCGAGGGAGCTGGCGAAAGCAACCAGGCCGTAACGGGAAACGAGCCCGTAGGTCGGCTTGGCACCGACGACGCCGCACAGCGCGGCGGGCTGGCGTATCGAGCCCCCAGTATCGCTACCCAGTGAGACGGGCGCATAGCCCGCAGCTACCGCAGCGGCGCTACCCCCCGAAGAACCACCAGGCACCCTCGACAGGTCGTGCGGGTTGCGGGTAGGGCCGAAGGCAGAGTGCTCGGTCGACGAGCCCATGGCGAACTCGTCCATGTTGGTCTTGCCGACGAACACGGCCCCCGCAGCGGCAAGGCGGGTGACGACCGTGGCGTCGTAGGGAGGCGTCCAGCCCTCGAGGATCCGCGACGAGCACGTCGTCGGCACGCCCCTGGTGCAGATCAGGTCCTTCAGCGCCACCGGGACGCCGGCGAGAGGGCCCGGGTCGCGCCCTTCGCTGACCGCGCCGTCGACGGCCGCCGCCTGAGCCCGGGCATGGGCTTCAGTGACGAGGTTGAAGGCATGGACATCGCCCTCAGTGGTGGCGATGCGGGCAAGGTGCTCTTCGAGCACCTCCACAGCCGAGCGCCGCCCGGCGCGCACGTCCGCGGCCAGGGCGGTAGCCGGTGTGGTCCTGGCTTCGGCGCTCACGGTGCCTCCCCCAGGATCCGGGGGATGCGGAAACGGTCCTGGTCCACGTCAGGCGCCTGGCCCAGTACCTCGGCGCGGTCCAAGCTGGCCGCGACCACGTCGTCGCGCAGCACATTGACCAGCGGGAAAGGGTGCGCCGTCGGGGGCACGCCCTCGATGTCGAGCGCCTCGATGTCGGCGGCATGCTCCAGGACCCCTGCCAGTTGCGAGGTGTACTGGTGCAGTTCGTCGTCGGTCAGGCTCAGGCGTGCGAGCCGGGCCACGTGGGCGACTTGTTCTTCGGAGATGGGCTGGGCCACCCGGTCATCGTAACGATCCCCGTGCCGGCGCTGCAGCGACTGAGTGCGGCGACCGGGGGCCTCCCCTCGGCCCTGCCCAGGGGAGGTTCGCTCACCCTGTACCGTTTGGACATGGCGAAGTACCCCTTCCTGAGCGACGAGTGGGTGACGCAGGCTCGCCGGATCTATGCAGAGGTCCAAGCCGAGGGCGCTCTGCCCGCCGGCGGCAACGTCGTGCCTGTGCGCCTTAACCTGGTGGTGAACGAGGCGCCCTTCACGCCAGAGCCGCTCAAGGCCCACATCGACACCTCCGAGGGCCATATCGCCATCGACATGGGCCACCTGGAAAAGCCAGATGTCACCGTGTCTCTCGACTATGTGACCGCCCGGTCGCTTTTCATTGCAGGCGATGTGCAGGCGGTGATGCAAGCCTTTCTCGGCGGGCGTATCCGGGTGGACGGCGACATGACAAAGCTTCTCGACCCGCGCAGCGGGATATGGCCGGCAGGCGGGGCGGCCGCGTTCGGGTCGCGACCGGGCTACGGCGCCCCGACCGGAGGTGCCCTCCAGCAGGCCAATTCCGCACCGGAGGACCAGCCGCAGCTCGACGTAAAGACGGATAAGGCCCTGACAGCCGCCGCCCGGCTGCAAGAGATCACGGAGTGACCACAGGGGCCAAGAAGTTCACAGGCACAGACCTACAGGGGCACAGCCTCCACGGGAGACCGGCTTGAGCTCCACTGAAGCAGCGCCCAGCGCCCGAGTGGACAAGTGGCTCTGGGCGGTCCGGATGTTCAAGACCCGCACCGAGGCCACAGACGCCTGCCGGGCCGGGCACGTGCGAGTCAACGGTACGAGTGCAAAGCCGTCCACCACGGTGAAACCGGCAGACCATGTCGAGGCACTGACGCCAGGAGGCCCGCGTGTGCTCGAAGTCGCCGGCATCATCGAAAAGCGGGTAGGCGCGCCGCTCGCTAGCGCTTGCTACATCGACCACACGCCGCCGGCGCCGCCCAAAGAGGAGGGCGTAGCCAACTTCGAGCGCGAACGAGGGGCGGGGCGGCCGACCAAGAGAGACCGACGACAGCTCGACCGGGCACGGCACCCCGGGTCATGACAGCACTCGGGTGACAACCGGGACAGATGGTGACAACCCGGATAGATATTGAGCCGCCGACTGCTGTTAGCCAGTAAGCAGGATTATCGACTTGCCATAAAGGACCCTCTGGCCTACGGCGGGCACCGAACCTGTCACCGCTGACAGCGGGCTTCCCTGGGTGGCCGAGACGTATAACCCGAGGTGGTAGAGCACACCGGCGGCCTGCGTCGGAGCCAGCCCAATAATGCTCGATGGGATTGTCACCAGGTGCGGGCCCTGCGAGACCGTGGCAGTGACGACCGTGCCCACGACATGCGTCGTGCCCGGGGCAGGCGAGACTGAGATCACGTTGCCGGCAAGTACGGAGTTGCTGTAAACCCGGGTCTCGGCCGATCCCAGCCGGAGCTCGGCAAGCTGGCCGGCCAACTCGCTGTAGGGCTCGCCAGGAGCAGAACCGGGCACTTGGACCATGGGCTTGCCGGTCGACACCACGACGTTGACCGCCTTGCCCGGTAACAGGCTCACGCCCTTGGGCGCCCAGGAAATAATTTCGCCTGCAGGCACCGACATGCTCGACTGTCTGCCGATGTGACCAAGCGCAAGCCCGAGCGCCGTCAGCGCCGAGCGCGCTCCTGGCAGGTCGCGTCCCGCCAGCGATGGAACGGCCACAGGCTCGGGACCTTTGGAGACCGTCACAGAGACGGTCTTTTTGGCCCGCAAGCGCACACCCGGTAGCGGGTACTCGACCACGATGCGCCCGGCAGGAACACTGGCGTCCCAGCGGTACGAGGCGACGACCAGGTGGAGATGCCGCCCGGCAACGAGGTGCGAAGCGCTGGGCACCGTCATGCCGGCAACAGCGGGTACGGGATAAGTCGGCGGCGGTTGGGTCAAGTACACGACGGCACCGGCACCAGCCCCCCCGAGCAGTAGCAGCACAACGAGCGCGACTGCCAGCTTCCTCCCCCGCTTGCGGCGGCCCCGCCTTTTATGGGCTGGCGTGGGAGCGCCTGCAACCCCTGGGGCCTCAGCCAGTACGCCCAGCACAGCCTGTGGCGATGGCGCCACGCTTTCGGGATGCTCCAACTTCTGCGCCGCAGCGTCTACCGTTTTCCCTCCAGGGGGAGCAATAAAAGCAGGGGGGACTGCGGGCGCGGTGAGGTCGGCGTCTTGGGCGCCGTTCACCGTGCCCCCAGCCGTCCCAGTGCCCCCAGCCGGCTCCCGCTCCCCGGTCACAACCTCGATGTCGCCAGCCAGGACACTGAGCCCCGAGCCGTTCGCTTTGGGCACTCCGGGGATCTCGGTGCGATCGCTCGAGTAGACCTCGGCACCGCCCCCGAGCCCGGCCACGGGCAGGCGAGCGGGAGCACGCAGGCTCCGGGCGGCAACAGCCAGACGCTCGGCCAGTTGCTCGGCGCTGGGGCGACGCCCAGGCTCGGGCACACCGACTGCCCGCAGGACCGGGGCCAGCGCTCCCAGCTGGTCGGGGACCGGGACCGGCTTGCTGGACCGGGCGAGCAAAGCGCCGAGCGTCGTGTCGGCGGCAAATGGCACCGAACCGGTGACGGCTTCAACGAGGACCAGGCACAGCGCGTAAACGTCTGCCTTGCCGTCCAGGGCGACGCCTTCGAGTTGCTCGGGGGCGGCGTAGCGGGCCGTGCCCACAAGGGCTCCCATCGGCTCGGTCCAGCTGGCCTCAGCCAGCGCCCGAGCGATGCCGAAGTCGGCGACGCTGGCGTGGCCGTCCTCGTCGAAAAGCAGGTTCGCAGGCTTGATGTCGCGGTGCACCAAACCGCGGGCGTGGGCGTGGGCCAGGGCGGACGCCACGTCGGTCCCCAGCGCCGCCGCCTGCGAGACGCTCAGGTGGTAACCGGTGTCCAAAAGAGCACGCAGGCTCCCGCCGTCGAGAAGCTCCATGGCCAGGTAGGCGTCGCCGTCACCCTCGCCCCAGTCGTAGACCCGCACGATCCCGGGATGGCGCATGGCGGCAACGACCTGCGCTTCCATCTCGAAGCGCCGTAGGAAAGACCTGTCGTCGGCGAGGCCCGGGTGGAGCACCTTCAAGGCGACGCGCCGCTTGAGGCGGACATCTTCGGCGACGTAGACATTTGCTGATGCCCCGCTGCCCACAGGGCGCAGCAGGCGGTAGCGACCGCCCACCACCTTCCCTACGAGCTCAGAACTACGCGACACCGGCACTTTACGAGGTTAACCAGGTCGGGGCCGGGATAGGTGGACCCTAGGCGTAGCTCAGCTGGGCAGGTCTACCCAGTAGCAGCGTTTGTCTTTTTCGGCGCCCTCGCTGCGCTTGTCCTTATCGGTGCCCTCTGCGTGCTCGATGCGCTCCAGCACTCCACCGCAGCGCTCGATCACCGTCGCAGACGCGACGTTGTCAATGTCACAGATGATCAAGGCACGCTCTAGCCCGAGCCCCGCTGCCACGGTCAAAGCCTGGCGCAGCATCTCCGTGGCGTAACCGCGCCGGCGAAAAGCCGGCCGCACGCCGTAGCCGATGTGACCACCCCAGCGGGCCAGCCAAGGGTTGAGATGGTGCCGGACCGATACCCGCCCCACGAGGTGGCCCTCGGCCTCGGCCGCCAAGAAGGTGCCCGGCACGAGCCCCTCGGGTACGTCCTCGCCTTGGCGCAGCTTCTCCAACCGGCCGAGGTACGAGGACCAGTCGTCGTCCCCACGGTGGAGCAGGAAGAAAAAATTGTCGCCGAGCAGTTCCTCATGAGCAGCCGTCGCTTCCGTCTCGTCGTCGATGTTGAACGGCCGGAGGACCAATTCGGGCCGCGACCCCGCCGACGGCAAATCGTTACCTTCGAGTGCCATCGGTCCAGGGTGCAACAAAGCCCCCGTGCCTGCAAGACAATTACGCCGTGGGAAGTTGCCCCGTCTCGAGCAAACGCTCGAACCCGGCTTCATCGAGGACCGGTACCCCCAAGGCGGTCGCCTTGGAAAGCTTGGACGCGCCAGGGTCATCGCCGACCACCAGTGCCGTCGTCTTGGCCGAGACGCTCCCGGGCGACTTGCCTCCGCGGCTCTTGACCGCCTCCTCGGCTGCCTCGCGTGACCAACGCTCCAACGTGCCCGTGACCACGACCGACATGCCGGCCAGCACCTGTGGTACGTCAGGCTTTTTCGGTCCCTCGAAATTGACGCCGGCCGCCCGCAACCGCTCTATCACTTGGCGGTTGCGAGGCAACGAAAAGAACCGCACCACGCTCGACGCGATCACCTCGCCCACGCCCTCGATGGCGGCGATCTCCTCCTCCGAGGACGCCAATATGGCGTCGAGGTGGCCGAAGTGCCTCGCTATCAGCTGGCTGGTGTTGGCGCCGAGGTGACGGATGGACAGGCCCACCAAAAGGTTGGGCAGGGGCCTCGACTTCGACGCGTTGATGGCACCCGACAGGTTCGCCACCGAAAGCGGGCCGAACCCTTCGAACTCGCTTACGCGCTCAAAATCAAGGGAATAAATATCGGCCACATCGGCGAGCAGGCCCTCCCGGCAGAACAACGAAACTGTCCGCTCCCCCAGCCCTTCGATGTCCATGGCAGAGCGAGATGCAAAATGGCTTATCCGCTGCACCTGCTGCCCGGGGCACTCCACGTTCATGCAATAGGTGTCCGCCTCCCCTTCGAGGCGCTGCAATGGCGACCCGCACACGGGGCACGTACCCGGGAAGTGCCACTCGGGGAGCCCGGTTGGCCGTAAAGCGAGCACGGGGCCCCTCACCTCGGGGATGACATCACCCGCTCGGCGTACAACGACCGTGTCGCCCGGGCGGACATCTTTGGCCTTTACCTGGTCCTCATTGTGGAGGGTGGCCAGGCTCACGCGGGCGCCTCCGACGACGACCGGTTCGAGGACGGCGAAGGGAGTGGCTTTTCCAGTGCGGCCGATCGACACCATGATGTCCTTTAGCAAGGTGTTGCGTTCCTCGGGGGGGAACTTATAGGCAATGGCCCACCGGGGTGCCTTCGAAGTCGCGCCGAGCTCGCGCCTTTGAGCCAGGCTGTCCACCTTGACCACGACACCGTCGATCTCGAAGTCGATCGAGTGGCGCCCCTCCTGCCACTTTTTACAGTAGGCGTCGACCTCGGGAAGGCTGTGCACCGTTTGTATGTGCTTGCTGACAGGGAAGCCGGCTTCGCGCATCCACTCCAGCGTCTCGCGGTGGTAGCGGAACTCCGGCCCACCGCGCACCTCTCCCAGCTGGTAGGCGGAGAACGCCAGCTCCCGCGATGCCGTGATTGCAGGGTCCTTTTGCCTGAGCGAACCTGCAGCAGCATTACGGGGGTTGATAAACGTGCGCCCGTCCGTCTCAGCCTGGCGCTTGTTGAGCTCCTCGAACGCCCGCACGGTCATGTACACCTCGCCGCGCACTTCCACCACCTCTGGCGCTCCCGGTCCGAGGGACTTCGGCACGTCACCGATAGTTGCCACATTGGGGGTGACGTCCTCGCCGACTTCGCCATTGCCTCGGGTAGCAGCGCGTACGAGGTGGCCTCCCTCGTAAAGCAAGGACATGGCCAGCCCGTCAAGCTTGAGCTCGCAATCGAAGGCCACCTCGCCCGATATGTAGCGCTCCATGCGCTTACCCCAGGCCAGAAGCTCCTCGTAGCTCGTCGTCTTGTCCAAAGACATCATCGGGCTCAGGTGCCGGACCTCGCTGAAGAGCCCGACCGGGGCGCCGCCCACCTGTTGGGTCGGGGAGTCGGCCGTCACGAGCTCGGGGTGCTCGGTCTCGATGCGGGCGAGCTCACGGACGAGCTCGTCGTACTCGCCGTCGCTTATCTCGGGCTCGTCCAGCTCGAAGTACCGACGGTTGTGGTAGGCGATGAGGTCGCGCAGCTCCTGCGCTCGTGCCTCGGGGCCATTGTCAGGCATGCATTAGAGGGTACCCAGCGTTACTGACGCAGTAGCTCGGGAGTGGGGCAACGGAAGGCTCCAAGTACCCGCCTTTGCACTGCCTGCTGAGCCCTCAAGCAGGCAGCGGTACCGTCCCGCCGCCCAAGACGATGTCGCCTTCGTAAAGCACGACGGCTTGGCCGGGCGCAATGCGCCGGGCGCGCTCTTCAAGTACGACGCGACCGGCATGTGGCCTGGAGGGCTGCCAGCGGGCAGCTAACGGCCGGCCGTGCGCGCTGGCCTGCACCATGACGGCGGTACCGGCCGGCACAGGGGCGGCGGACCACGAGACGTCAGCCACCGGGATCTCAGCTACCAACAAGTCCTCCAGTGACCCGAGAGTTGCCGTCCGGGTGGCCAAGTCGACCCCCACCACATAACGGCGCTCCGGGCCGGTCACTGCCGTGCCCAAGCCTCGGCGCTGGCCCACTGTGAGCAGTTCGAGCTCGGGAACTTCCCCAAAGTCGGAGCCGTCCTTACCGACCAGGCGCCCCGGTCGCACGGGTATGCGCTCGCCCAAGAAAGCCTGGCGGCCACCCTGGCGCGAGATGAAACAGACGTCCTGGCTGTCGGCTTTGGCTGCGGTGCGAAGACGAAGATCAGCCGCAACAGCGCGCACCTGCGCCTTGGTCATCTCCCCGACCGGTAACTCCAGCGAAGAAAGCTGTTGCTGGCCGAGCATGTACAGGACATAAGACTGGTCCTTGGCAGGGTCATGGCCACGGCGTAAACGGAAAACCCCGTCTGTGCAAGTGACACGGGCATGATGACCGGTTGCGATCATGTCAAAGCCGAGCTGGCGGGCGCGCTCGAAAAACCGGTCAAATTTCAGGTGCGCGTTGCAGGAAATACACGGGTTGGGGGTTGCAGCCTGCTCGTGGGCGCTCACGTACCTGGCGACGACCTCGCGCTCGAACTCGGCGGTGAAATTGAACACGTGGTGCGCGACGCCGAGCTGCTGGCACACCCGCCTGGCGTCCTCCACGTCCGCCACGGAGCAACAACCAGAATCGGATGGGCCGCCCCAGAGTTTCATGGTCGCACCGACGACCTCGTAACCCTGCGCCAGCGCGAGCGCGGCCGCCACCGAGGAGTCCACCCCACCCGACATGGCGACCAGCACGCGCTTCATTGCCTAGATCCTGTCACGTCCCGGGCTTGCCCAACGAGGCGGGTGCTGCCGGCGCCCGCCCAACGGGGCCGGTCCACGGAGGTTTTGTCCCCACACGCTGTCACGGGCCCGGAGCAGCCGCTACAGGCATGCGGGCGCCGCGGCGGAGCTGCTCTACAGCGCGCACCACCGCCCCGGCCGCGTACTCGACCTCCTCGGCTGTCGTGGTGTGCCCGAGCGTCAGGCGCAGCGCACCGAGCGCCTCTGTCTCGCTATAACCCATAGCAGTCAGTACATGGCTGGGCTCCATGGCACCGCTGGCACAGGCGGAGCCGGCCGACGCCGAAACCCCCATGCCGCCGAGGAGTACCAGCAGGGCTTCGCTCTCGACCCCGTCGACCAGAAGATGGCAGTGCCCCGGTGCTCGCTCGGCACCGGCGGCCGTCTCTCTGACGCCTCGCAAGCGCCCCAAGATCTCCGAGACCAGCCCATCGCGCAGCTCACGCACGCGCGCAGCTTCTCTGGAGCGCTCGGCAGCGGTTGCCTCCATTGCGGCGGCCATGCCCAGCGCCCCGGCGACGTTCTGGGTACCGGCGCGCCGGCCCCTTTCCTGCGGGCCTCCCACGAGCGTGGCCCCAAGCGCAACGGGCCGGCGAAAGGCCAGTGCACCGACGCCCTGGGGACCGCCGAACTTGTGGGCACTGATGCTGATCATGTCTGCACCCTCAGCCATCGCAGCGATGTCGAACCATGGCACAGCCTGGACGGCATCAGTGTGCAGGACAGCCTGCGGCGCCCGCCTTCGCACGAGACGAGCGACGCGGTCCAAAGGTTGCACCGTCCCCACCTCGTTGTTGACCAGCTGGACGGACACGAGGCTGACCGAGCGGTCCAACGCTGCGCCCAACTGGTCCAGGTCCACCTGGCCCTGGGCGTTCACGCCTACGACGCGCACGTCGGCACCGTGTAAGCGCTGCGCCACGTGAGCGGCCTCCAACACGGCGTGGTGCTCGACCGCGCTGACGACCACCGCCCCGGGGGTGTGGCTCAACCTTCCGAGGACGGCGAGGTTCGCCGCCTCCGTGCCCCCCGAAGTGAACACGAGGTCACCCGCGACCGTCCCGAGGGCCTGCGCCAACACGTCGCGCACATCGTCTAGCGCAGATCGGGCGCGGGCGGCGACAGGGTGGCTACCGGAGGGGTTGCCGAACAGCTCCCCTAGCCACGGCGTTATTGCTTCACGAGCCGCTGCCCCGAGCGGCGTCGTCGCCGCGTGGTCCAGGTAGGCCCCCACCTCAGCCGGTCGCCGTCACCGTGGGTTTGGTGGTCGTCGTGATAACCACGCTCTTGCGGGCCGTGCTCGTCGTAGGGGCCGTGCTCGTCGTAGGGGCCGTGGCCGTCGTAGGGGCCGTGGCCGTGGTCCGTCCCGTAGTCGTGGGCGACTTGGCTGGGGCCGTGCTCAGGGCAGCCGTCGTTGTAGGGCCAGCCGTGGTAGGGCCAGTCGTGGTGGGGACAGTCGTGGTGGGGACAGTCGTCGTCGTCTTGGCCGTGGTTGTAGTGGGTGGAGCGGATGTAGTCGGCGCCGGCGGGATGGTCGTCGGGGTGTACGGCGCCCCGGGGGGTGGCAACGGCAGGGTGGTCGGGGGCGTGGTGGCCACTGCCGTGGTCAGCTGGTAGACGTGCGCCGGGACCCAGCGGATCTGTGAAGGGGGGAAGGACCAGTCCATCAACCCGTGGTCGGTGGGAGACGGTGCACGCCCGGGCCCCACTACTTGGACTATGTCTCCCACACGGGAAAAGTGAAGGAACGTCTCTGCCCGGACCGGGCTCAAGTTGACGCAACCGTGCGAGACATTGCGTATGCCCTGGATGCTCAGGTCCCACGGCGCGGCGTGCACGTACTCGCCCGCATCGGAGATATGCACGTCCCAATAAACGGTCTCGTCGTACCCGCCGGGCGAATGGACGGGGATGCCAACCGACGAGGAGATCATCTGGACCGACGCCTCGCGGTCGAGGACTATATGGGTGCCCTCCGTCGTGGGCCATTGGGGTGCCCCGGCGCTGATGGGCCAGGTGTAGACGACCTGGCCATTGTCAGTGACGGTCATCTCGTGCGTGGTGAGGTTGACAACCGAGATATGGCGGGCGCCGACGACGAACTCGCTCGCCACGACACCCTCGCCCCATTGACCGTTACCGGCGTCCCAGCCCGAAAGGTTGCCGGTGACCTCGACCTGTTCGCCGACGGGCCAGAACGAATCAGGCCGGAAATGCAGCTCCTGCGCACCGAACCAATGCCATCCACCGGGCACCGGCTTGCTCATCGCTATATGCAAGTGGTCCACAACAGAGGTTTCCGCCGCGGCTGTCAGCACAGGGCGCGAAAAGTTGAACACGATGGGCTCGCCAACACCGACTATGAGCTTGGGCGAGGGCCAGACACTGGCTGTAACGGGCTTCGCCGGCGCCGCCGTGCTAAATGTGCTCTTGGCCGACGCAGACAGCCCCGCGCCGCCAAGCACCTCGTAGGTCACTGTGTACGTCGTGGCCGGGACCAGGTGCCCAGTCGAACGCCAGGACGACCCCGTCGCCGAGAGGATGCCGGGCACCATCTGCCCGGTGGAGGCCTGTACGGTCACTGCAGCCAGGCGTGAACCGGCCTTCGCCGCGGCGTCGGCCAGGGTTACGACCGTGCCGGGCTTCGCCGTCTTGGAACCCTCCGCGGGGCTGACCGTAACGCCGACGAGGAGCTGGGCGACGGCTTGGGCGTGAGTAGTCGTCGACGTGGTGGCGCCAGAGGTCGAGGTGTGCGCCCCGGCGCCGGAGCGGTTTGCAGAAGTAAGAGCCTGGTTGGCGTTGCCCTGCCTGCTGGTAAGGACGACGCCGACCACGGCACCGGCAATCACGACCGCCACGCCGGCGATGACAAGCGGTGCCCGGCTGGCGGAAGTCTTGTAGGCCCGCGCTGCTTTCCTGCTCACGGCGAACAGGCTACGGCCAGATCGTCTGGGTTTGCGTTCGGGACGCCTAAAACCACCTAGCCGAGCTCAACAGGTCAGGTCGTTCGGGGCCCGGTCCACCACGCCGTTGCCGGCTGACGCGCTGCGGCGCGCCAAAGAACTGCCCGGAGCAACGAGCGCCGGACGGTACGGTTGGCCAATGACCGATGCCAACCACAGCGGACCAACCGACGTTTTGCAACAAGCCTCGAGCGTGGACACGTACCTGGCGAGCGCTTTGATGCCGGCAGACGAAGTAATGAGCGCTGTGTTGCAGGCAAACCGGGCTGCTGAGCTACCGCCCATCGATGTCTCCCCGCTACAGGGAAGGCTGTTGATGGTGCTGGCCAAAGCCATCCGAGCCCGGTCAGTACTGGAGGTAGGGACGCTGGGCGGGTACAGCACCATCTGGCTGGCGCGCGGCCTGCCACAGGACGGCCATGTCGTCACCTTGGAGGCGGAGCCGCGCCACGCCGAGGTGGCACGAGCCAACGTGGAGCGCGCCGGCGCGGGCGACCAAGTCGAGATCCGGGTGGGGGCCGCCGCCCAGAGCCTGCCTGATCTGCGGTCGAGCGAGTGGGCGCCGTTCGACTTGGTCTTCGTGGACGCGGACAAGGCCAACAACAGTGTCTATTTCGACTGGGCTGTCAAGCTCTGCCACCCGGGGAGCCTGATCATCGTCGACAACGTCGTGCGTCAGGGCAAGGTCGCCGATGCTTCGAGCACCGATCCGGCCGTGGTCGGCAGCCGCCGGCTGTTCGAGGCGTTGAGCGCCGACGACCGTGTCGATGCCACTGCGTGGCAGAGCGTGGGGGCCAAGGGCTGGGACGGCATGGTCATCGCCGTCGTGCGCTGAACGCCCGGCCGCCGCAGCAAGACACCCTGCCTTCAGCCCTGCAAAAGGCCCTCTTCCTGCCACGCGGCCCAGAGCCGGGCATAGGGGCCTTTGCGGGCCAACAGATCGGCGTGGCTCCCCATCTCTGTTATGCGGCCGCCCTCGACCACGGCGACTATCTGGGCATCGTGAGCGGCGTGCAGACGGTGGGATATGGCTATGACGGTGCGCCCTTCCAATAAGCGCGCCATTGACTGTTCGAGATCTCTGGCCGCGTGCGCACCGAGGAGCGATGTGGCCTCGTCCAGCACAAGCGTGTGGGGGCCGGCCAGGACGAGCCTGGCGATGGCCAACTGTTGAGCCAGCGCCGGGCTCAAAGCCGCACCCCCCGAACCGACCGCCGTGCCGAGCCCGTCCGCCAGCGCTTCGACTGCAGCACGGGCACCGACCACGTCGAGGGCCTCCCACAACTCGTCGTCGGTGGCGCCTGGTCTGGCCAGGCGAAGATTTTCCCTGACACTGGTGGCGAAGATGTGGTGTTCCTGGGTCACCAGTGCCACTTCCCGGCGAAGAGCGGACGGCTCCAAGAGATGTGGCGGTACCCCTCCGATGGCGACCGAGCCGCTGGTAGGGGCGTGCACGCCGGCCAGCAACAGCGCCAGCGTGCTCTTGCCCGCCCCGCTCGGCCCAACGATCACCAGGTGTTCCCCCTGGGCGGGAGCAAGGTCGACTCCCTTGAGCACGTCCCCGTGGCCGTCGTAAGCGAAATGGACTTGGCGGGCCACCAGCTGTGGCCCGGCGGGGAGGTCGTCGGTGTACGCCGCCGGCTCGATCTCATAGACCCCGAGAACACGCGACAAGGAGGCGGAGGCCTGCTGCACCTCGTCCTGCCAGGCGAGCAGGGTGTCTACAGGCGCGATCAACTGCTGGGCGTACAGCGCCGCCGCCGCCACTGCGCCGACGGTCATGGAGCCGTGCACCACCAGAGTCCCGCCGACCAGCAAGCACAACATGAGCGGCACGACGTAGGACACCTCGCACGACCCAAAGAAGAAATTGCGCATCCGCAGCGTCGTCTTCTCCCAGTCCATCCACTGCCTGATGGCCTCATCACTTCGTTCCACGCGCCGGCTACCCAGCCCCAGGACCTCGACGGTGCGGGCGGCAGAGACCGTTTCCTGCAAAGCGGCATTGGCTGCAACCCACGCCGCCATCTGTTCGCGGTAGGCGGGACCGGCCTGGCGAAGGTAGCGACGGGTCACCCAGGCCAGGAAGGGGATGACGGGGACCAGCACGAGGCCCAACCACGGCGCGGTTACGACCAGGGCCACAACAGCGAGCAACGCCGTTACCCCGGCAACGAGCAGCTGAGGCAGCCCATAACGCATGGCCCTGCTCATCTCGTCGATGTCAGTGGAGACCCTCGCCATCAGGTCCCCAGTCCCCGCCCGCTCCACCAAACCAAGAGGCAGGCGAAGTACTGACGCCACGAGGCCTTCTCGCAGATCTGCAAGAGCCTTTTCACCAACGGAGGCTCCCCTGGAGTAGGCGGCCGAAGAAGCCGCCGTCTGCACCACCAGGGCGATGGCGAACAACACCGCGGTGCGCGACACACCTGAAGGTGTCAACGCCTTCCCCTGGTTGATCAGGTGCTCGAGCAGTTGAGGGCCGACCAAGCCGGCCGCGCTCGCCAGGATCTGCACGGCGATGGTGGCTCCGAAGCCTGCCCTGTTGGCCGTTATCAGGCGGGCCAAGCCGGCGCGCGTGGCGGTACGGTTGGCGACCGGTAACCGGGTGGTTGCAGCTGTGCCGGCGGCGACGCTCATTCAAGCTCCCTCGACACCAGCTCGCGGTAGGAAGCGGAGCTACGCATCAATTGCGCATGCGAGCCGCGCAACAAAGCCGGGGCGTACCCGGGACGACCGGGGTCGCCAGGACCGCCGCCATCGATCATCACAACTTCATCAGCGCGGGCCAGGAGCAGCGGCGAGTTGGCGATCACGACGGTGGTGAGCCCTTTACGCACTCGGGCCAGGTTCTCGGCGATAGCGGCCTCGGTGTGGGCGTCGACCGCGCTCGTGGGCTCGTGCATGACGAGTACCGGCGCGCCCGCACGAAGCGCAGCGGCCAGCAACAACCGTTGGCGCTGCCCTCCTGAAAGCGACCTGCCTCGCTCCGCGACCTGACCATCGATGCCCCCGTCGAGGCCGGCGACAATGTCGTCGGCGCAAGCGGCGGAGATCGCCTCCTCCACGCTGGGACGGTCCATGCCAGGGACCGCGGGCGGCACGTCGACCACTTCCCTCACCGTGCCCGCCAGTAGGCGCGCCTCACGGTCGAGCACCATGATGTGGTGGCGGACATCGTCGAGGGGGAGGCAAGCCAGGTCGACCCCCGACAGCGTCACGCCTGAGCCGGGTACCTCTGTGTTCACCCTGTGCCTACCAAGGCGCTCAGCCAGATCGGCGCCCTGCTCGGCGTCGGGGACAGCGACCGTGGTGAACGTGCCCGCCTCCACGACGAGCCCCGTAACCTCGTCGACCAAGGGGCCGGGCACCGGGAAGGGTTCGGGGTGGAGCGGTGTCTCGATGTCGTGGCTGAGGCGCAGGACGCTAAGTACCCGGCCGGCGGCCACCGTTGCGGCTGACCAGTTGACGGCGGCGTCGGCCAGCGTCTGGACGGGAAGGACCAGGAAAGCTGCGTAGGCGTAATCAGCCACGAGCTGCCCGGGGCTGACGCGGCCTCGCAGCACGAGATGGGCCCCCAAGAAGGTAACCGCTACCAGGACTGCTCCCGGCGTAAAGACCCTGGCCGCCTGCAGAGCCGACTGCGCCTTGGCGGTACGGACAGTAGCCCTGCGCACCGCCTGGGAACTGGTGAGGTAGCGGGACCGGAAGTCCTCCTCCCCGCCCAAGCCGCGCAGCACCCTCAGGCCCGCAACGGTGTCCGCTGCCACTTCGGAGGCCGCGCCGCGCGCTTCTCTCTCCGCCCACTGGCGCCTCTCCAGAGGCTTCATAACCGGCACGACCAGGAGCGCCCCCAGTGGCACGCCGAGCAGGACGACGAGCCCCAGCCAAACCGACGAGCTCAGCATGATGGCGACGACCACGCAGTACGAGACAGCGGCCCCAGTGCCGCGCGCCGTGATGTCGATGATGCGCCCGATCCGCGTCACGTCGGTTGTCCCGATGCTGGCGACCTCCCCCTCGCCTATGCGCCGGGGCAGGCTGGCCCCCAACCTGGCAGCGTGGCGGGCGAGCAACTGGTCGACAATGACGATCGAGGACAAGAAGTTGCTCACTGCCCTGCGGTGGCGCAGCACGCCGGCGACCGCTTGCACAGTTCCCAGGGCGAGGACTACCAGGCACCACTTGACCAGGCTCCCCTCGTCGCGGCCGACCATGGCGTTTATGGCAGCCCCCACGGCTGCCGGCAGCACCGCTTGGCTGCCCATCCAGATGGTGCCAAAGATGGCGCCCTGGACGACCGTGCGAAGCTGGCGGCGGGCGAGCCAGGCGAGGAACCGGACCGGCGATCGCAGGTCCGGCCGGCCGGGGTCAGCCAAAGGCAGTTGGAAAAGCAGCACGCCTCGGGGGACTCTACTGGCGAGCCCGCCGTTTGCCTGAGGAATTATTTGGCGGGCGGGCGGGCGCGCCGGGCACGGACAGAGCGCCACCAATGTGGCCCGGTCTAGGCTCGCCGGGTGGCCCAGTCGGCTTACAAGCAGGCACTGGCCTGTGTGGCCGCTGGACTTGCGCTTTGCGGTTGCTTCTCCGCCCCTCCCAGCCCCCAGGCTCGAGCCACCGCCGAGGCTTGTGGTGTCTTCGCCGGTCGCGCAGGTACGAAACAAATCGAAAGGGCCGCGGCACAGGGCCAGGCATCTGGCGACCCAATCCTCGCTCGGGAGGCAAGGCAGTTCCGCAAAGACCTCTCGGTGCCCGGTGTGGGCGCCCCGCTGCTCGTCGACCTGGTCCACATGGCAAATCGCTGTCGCCGGCTAGGTTTTCCGGTTCGCCGAGGGTGGTGAGCCAGAGCACGCCGCTGCTTTCGGGCACAGCAGGTACAAAGGTTGCCTGCCGTGGCACTCTAGGCGGTAGTTCAGGCTCGTCCTTCCACAACCGTGGGCTGGTCACCAGATGAGCCCACCGCCACGCAAAAAGACGGTGACGCGCAAGACACAGACCACAAGCCGGACGGGCTGTTGCGGCCCGGCCGCAGGAATGGCCCAGGCATAGGCGACGACCATCCATTTGCGGAGTAGCTGTCTATGAACGCCGCGTGCCCGCGCGTCCCTATGACCAGGCACTCCAGGCCCTGGCAGCTGACACCGTTCAGAGCCGTCGCCCGAATTTGTGCTCCAGCAGCGCCGATGGCACTCGTCCAGGTACCGTGCCGGGACAACTCGGCCACCGGGCCGTTCGGTAATCGGCCCGGTCGGCCCGAAAGCGTGTAACCAACAGCCAGGCACTCGTCCAGGCTGGCGCACGAGACCGCTGCCAATACGGTGCTCTCGTAGCCATCGCTGGACAGATCCACCTTTTGAGCGCTCCAGCTGGTCCCGTCAAAGCGACCGGCCAACGGGGCCATACCCGGGCCGCCGGCGCTCTCGTCACCGACGGCAATACATGAGCGCACGTCGAGGCACGAAATACTCCTGAGGAGATCGAGCCCCGGCAACGTGGTCGGCGCTGTAGCGGGCCGCCAGCGGCCATGGTCATATATGTAGCCCACTGGCCCAGGGGGGTTGCCCTCGCTTGTGGTGACGACGCAGTGCTGCACTTCCGGGCAAGCCACGGCTGCCAGATAACTGTTACCTGCCGGCGGCGCCACAACGCTCCACCTCATGGCGGTGTAGACGTACACGAGAGGTGAGCCCTTGGTACCGGCTCCAGAGCCAACGGCCATACAGAACAAGGCCGATGCGCACGACACAGCTGATAGCGACCCCGATGCCGCGCGATGGCCCCCGCCGCTCGACAAAGAAGGGAGCGTTGCCCAATGACGCCCGTCATAGGTCTCCAGCAGCGGGCGCTCGCCTCCCGTTGCCGTGGCCTCGTCATCGACCCCTACCGCCACGCAGAAGCGCTCTGTCGGGCACGAGATGCCTCCCAGAAATGCGTAGGAGGAGCCGTTTGCCAGTTGCACGACTGGGCTTTTTACGACGTGCCAGTCCGGCGTTGCCGCCCAGGCTCCGAGCGAAGCAAGCGGCGCGGCGCTCAGAATAAGGGCGACGGCGAGGGCTATGCCCGATAGGCGGCGAAGCGAGGCCGCCGTGGTTGAGGCAGCCACAGCAGATGACATCGACAGAGCGAGGTCGGGGCTGTAACGGGCGGCATTGGCTCCTGAGCCCATAAGATCCCGTTCTACGCCTCAAAGGAAAGAAGCGACATGACCCACAAGGCCAAGCCTGCCGCCACTGCCGGAACCGCCCTCAGCGCCTTGTCAACAATCCTCAGCGCGACGGTCTTTACAGGGACAGTGGTCATGGGCGGTGCTGTCGCCGGGGCCGCGCCCCTCGGCCGGCTCAGCACGTCGCGTCCGGGCCTGCTCAATTGCAGGGACCAGGTGGTGGTCAAGCCCTCGACCCTCGTGCTCGCCTGCGCCGACTACAACGCAGAGATCACCAAGACGCACTGGGCCACTTGGGGGGCCACAAGTGGGTCGGGCACTACCGACTTCGGGCTCAACCTTTGCGTCCCCTACTGTGCCGCTTCCAAAATGTCTTATTTCCCCGGTAGCAAGGTGCAGGTCTCCGCACCGGTCGCCACCAAGCGCCATGGGCGCCTTTTTTCCAAGCTCGTCGTCACGTTCAAGCTCAAGGGCAAGACCCAGCACTACTCGATGTCGTGGAGCGGCACGCCCCAGTACGCCTGAGCTAACAATAGGCGGCTTTGGTTGCATCGACCGGCGCAAGGCACAGTGTTGTTGTATGAACGACAACGCCACCTCTGCCCCCGGCAGCGACATAGTCCTTAGCGAACAAGCGGCTGCGGGCGTGGCTCACGCGTTGCTGCCCGGCCTGGGTAACCACGACATCCGGGTCGAGAGCGGTACGGAGCACCTGGTCGTCGTTGCCCCCGGCTATGGGGTGGTCCGGGTGGCCAAGTCGGCCGGGAGCGCCACGCTGATGGGCCGGCGTACCGCACTATTACGTGCCCTTAGCCTCCTCGACCTGCCCTTCGCCGTGCCCCAGCCGCTCTCAGAAGTTGCCACCGTCGACGGGTTCACCGCGGTGGCGACGTCGTGGGTGCCGGGGAAGCCCCATGAGAAGGGCAAAGGCGCTCCTGCCGCCCTGCGCGAGGTACTGGAGGCCCTGCGCTGGGTTGGCACCCAGCCCATAGCGGGCCTGCTCGCCGAACCGCACGGCTATGCCGGCGGCCCGGACTGGGCCCGGCTGATGGGCGACGCCATCGACCAACTTCCCGCCGACGTGCGAGACGACGCCCGCAGCCGCCTCGACGCCGCCCTGGCTTTGCCTCCGGTCCTGCCGTCGTTCGTCCACGCAGACCTGGCCGGCGACAACATGCGCTGGAGCGAGGATGGCCGCTTGGTGGGGGTCATCGACTGGGACTGGGCGGCGGCATGGGACCCGGCGATCGACGCCGCCTGCCTGGCATGGCACGGCTGGGAAGCCGTTCAGGCTGCTGTCGACGAGGATACCTTCCTCCGGGCGCGTACCTGGCAGCGTACGTTCGGGATCGAGCAGATAGTGGCTGGTTGGCTGCGGCCGCCGGGCATGGCGGACGCGCTGGAGCGCACCGCCGCATGGCTACGCCGCACGCGGGACCAGTCCTAACACCGGCCCCGCAACTTACCCACAGGCTTTCTGCTTCACCAATGGGCTTATGGCGTCAGTCTGCGGGCGCCAACCACACGACCGCCAGGGGCGGCAAGACCATCTCGGCGGAGAACGGTTGCCCGTGCCAACCTTCTTCGCCAGCCCATACCTCTCCCATGTTGCCGAGCCCGCTGCCTCCCCACTCCTGCGCATCGGTGTTGAGGAGCTCGGTCCAGCGGCCACCACGCGGCAACCCGACACGATAGCCAAGGCGAGGCACGGGAGAAAGGTTGGCGATACAGGCGACAACGTCGCTCACCGGCAAGGCCGGCCACGATGCCTGGCCCGGGCCCTGCGCGCCTTGAGGCGCACCATGCTCGCCTGCTTTGCGGTATCGCAGGAACGACAGCACATTGCTGTCCGCGTCGCTCGCGTCGATCCAACGGAAACCCTCAGGGGAGAAATCCTGTTCCCACATCGCCGGTTCCGCCAGGTATATGCGGTTGAGCTCGGCCACCATGCGCTTGAGCTTGGCGTGGTCGGCCCACTGGTCCAGGACCCACCAGTCGAGCTGGCGTTCGTGCGACCACTCGCGCTCCTCGCCCAGTTCCGCTCCCATAAACAACAGCTTCTTGCCTGGGTGCGCCCACATCCAGGCGTACAGGGCACGCAGGTTGGCCAGCTGGGACCACCGGTCTCCCGGCATCTTGTTGAGCAGCGACCGCTTGCCGTGCACGACCTCGTCGTGGGACAGCGGCAGTACGAAGTTCTCGTACCACGCATATATGAGGCCGAAAGTCAGGTCGTTTTGGTGGTACCGGCGAAAAAGCGGGTCGACCTCGAAGTACTGCAAGGTGTCGTGCATCCAGCCCATGTTCCACTTGAAACCGAACCCGAGGCCCCCGAGATAGGTGGGCCGGGAGACGCCGGGCCATGACGTCGACTCCTCGGCGATGGTGGTGGCCGACGGGCACATGGCGAAAACTGTCTCGTTCATCTCCTTGAGGAACGAGACAGCCTCGAGGTTCTCGTTGCCCCCGAACTGGTTGGGGGCCCACTCGCCGGCCTTGCGTGAGTAGTCCAGGTAAAGCATGGACGCCACTGCGTCGACCCGCAGAGCATCGATGTGGTACTGGTCTATCCAGAAAAGCCCGTTGGCCATGAGGAAATTGCGCACCTCGTGCCTGCCCATGTTGAACACCAAGGTGCCCCAGTCCGGGTGGGAGCCCATGGGGCCGGCGTGCTCGTACAGTGCGGTACCGTCGAAGTTGGCCAAAGCGAACTCGTCGCGAGGGAAGTGCGCCGGGACCCAGTCGACTATCACGCCGATCCCGGCGCGGTGGCAGGCATCGACCAGCTCGCGAAAATCGTCGGGGCTGCCAAAGCGCGCCGTAGGGGCGTAGTAGGCGCTTACCTGGTAACCCCACGACCCGCCGAAGGGGTGCTCGGCCACGGGAAGGAACTCGACGTGGGTGAAACCCATCTCGGACACGTACTGGGGCAGCTCTTGCGCTAGCTCCAGATAGGTGAGCGGGCGCATGCCCCCATAGCCGTCGTCTTTCCACCTCCAGGACCCGAGGTGCACCTCGTAGACCGACATCGGCTTGGTCAGCTGGTCGCCCTCGGCCCGGCGCTCCTGCCAGGGCTGGTCCTGCCAAATGTGCGCTGGAGGAGCGGCGATAACCGAAGCGGTGCCCGGCGGCACCTCGGTGGCGAAGGCAAACGGGTCCGCCTTTAGGATCACCCGGTCGTCGGCGGCGACGATCTCGTACTTGTAGCGCGCACCCTCCTCCGCGCCCGGGATGAACAGCTCCCACACACCGCTCGAGCCGAGCGAGCGCATGGGATGGACGCGCCCGTCCCAGAAGTTCCAGTCGCCGACCACGCGCACCGCCTTGGCGTTGGGCGCCCAGACTGCGAAAGACGTACCGGTGACGCCCTGGTGAGTGCGCCGGTGGGCCCCCATGACCTCCCAAAGCCGGCGGTGCCTTCCCTGGTTGAACAGGTGCAGGTCCAGGTCTCCCAACGTGGGCCAGTGCCGGTAGGGGTCGTCGAAGACAAAGCCGGAGGAGCCGGGGCCTCCGTAGACGGCTTCCAGGCGGTAGCCGGTTGCGGACGGGCTGAGCCGGCCCTGCCACAGGCCGCCCTCGTGCACCCTGGACATCGGCACCCGCTCTGCCGTCTTTCCCTCGCCGTCCAGGACAAGCAGGTACATCTCGACGGCTTCGGGCCGAAGCGCCCGCACAATATCTCCGTGGCGCCCGAGGACCGAGTGCGGGTCGTGGTGGCGCCCGTGCACGAGCCGTTCGACGCTGTCTTTGTCGAGACCGACTTGAGCGAGACCGGCCTCGTCCGGTGTCGCTTCGTCCAGCGCATTGGCACCGGTCTGGTCGACCGTCACTCCCGTAGGGGTCTTGTCGGCCTGCTTGGCATGCAGTTCGGTGCTTGTCATGGCCTCGGTCCTACCCTTCGTCTCCGGCGCGGCCACCTTCTGCGGGGCGGCGCCCGTCTTCCCGGCGGTCGGCGGGGACTGCGGCTCGTTCTGCTTAGTAGAGCGTTTGTTCGGCATCAACCGTCCCGTCTAGTTCGTCGTCGTGTTCTGCCTCAAAAGGCTTGACTACCTCTGGTACCGAGCTTCGCAGGAGGTTCTCCAGCGCAGCCATAGGGATGGCAATCCAGTCGGGCCGGTAGGCCCGCTCGTAACCAACCTCGTACAGGGCCTTTTCCAACTCGAAAGCGGCGCGCACGGCTTCGCGGTCCTCGATGGGGGGCAGCAGCTCTTCGACCCCTTTGGCCTCGTAGTAACCGGCCAGGAACGCCCGGCGGTTGCGGGCCCCCCATGCTCTGGCAAGCTCAGCGAGCTGAGGGGCCTCTGCGCCGCCCCGTTCGCGCAGGACGAAGTTCGGCGCATAGTCAAGCGAACGCAACATGCCGGCCACGTCTTTCATGACGGAGGTGGCCACGAGCCGCTGCTCGACCGGCCGGTTCGGCTCCCCCTCAAAATCCAGCACGAACCATCCGGCGTCACTTCTCATCACCTGGCCCAGGTGGTAGTCACCGTGCACGCGGACCGATGGCCCAGGGTCGGCGACGGCGCGAAGCCGGTCCAAGAGGCCCTCTCCCGGCTCCGCCAGGTCGGGCACTTCGCGCCTGACCTGGTCGGTGAGCGAGCGGACCATCTCCTGCCAGCGCTCGGCCAGCTCGCCCGAACGGCCATAGGTCTCGGCCATGGCCAGGTGCATTTGCGCGGTCACCTGCCCCAGCCGGGTGGCCTCAGCGGCAAAGTCCCCTCCGGAAACGGCGGGGTTGCAGGGCTCGTCCGTCGCCGACGTGCCATAGAGGTCCCGGATCGAGGTGAGCGCCAGCGCCCATCCATCGCTGCCGCCCGTCAGGAACTGCTGCCCGAACGCCAAGTCGACCCCATCGCGCTGCCAGCGCACCATGGGCGCGGCCACATGGGCAAACCCCGCTCGGGCCAGGGCCGTGGTCACCTCGACATCGGGGTTCGGGCCGCCCAGGGACAGGCGGCGAAAGATCTTGAGGATCAGGCGGTCGTCGTACACGAGCGAGCTGTTGGACTGCTCCGCCCCCATGGGGCGCGACCGCTGGGCCCGCTCGGCGCCCCCGCTCGACAGCGCGAGCAATGCCAAGGCCATCTCGCTGTCCACGACGGCGTCGTAGTAGACGGCGTCCCCCACCGCTCCGACCAGGGCCTCTTCGTGGCCACGAAACCTTTCGGCAGCCTCCACAGGAGGCCTCTCCCCGATCACCAACTGGTAGCTGTCGCCATCCGCCTCGACGATCATCCACAGCAGTCGCCCCCTGGCGCTGGGAAGTTCGGCCAGCTGCTCCGAAGCCTTCACCTGGAGGCCCGTCGGTGCGCCCTCGCCTGCGTACCAGCGCTGGCGCGCCAGGTACCCCCCGATGGCTTCGACCAAGGCGGCGGGCGGCTGCCAAGGCTGCACCTCCCCCGGGGTGGGGTTTGTCAGGTCCATTGCATTCGCCGGGCCCCCTGCACTTGCCATGTCCAGGCGGTCTTGACCCATCTCATCCTCCGCTCGCGCCGTGAGGCCGCCGCACCAGCCCGAACCAGTAAAAGCCGTAGGGCGGCAAGGTTATGAAGTAGGGAAGCTCTCCTATGGGCGGGAACGGCACCCTTCCCAGGAGCTCTATTGGGGTCATACCCTCCCAGCGCTGTAAAGGAAGCTGGGCCGGCTGAGCAAAGCGGGACAGGTTGCTGACGCAAAGCACCGTGTCAGGGGATGTGCTGTCTGGGGCTCCGTCCTCAGAGGTCTGGTGGTCTGGGCCGCCCTCGGCACCGTGGCCTCCGGGATAACCGTGGCCTCCGGGATAACAGCGTACGTAGGCGAGCACCGAAGGGTTCTCTGTGGAGACGACCTCCATCGTCCCCGTGCCGAACACGGGGTGCTGGGCTCGGACCTCGAGCATGCGCCGCATCCAGTGCAGCAGCGAGCTCGGGTTGCGCATCTGCGCCTCCACATTTACCGACTGGTAGCCGTACACGGGGTCCATCAGCGGGGGCAGGTACAGCTGGGCGAAGTCCGCCCGGGAAAAGCCGGCGTTGCGGTCCGGCGACCACTGCATGGGCGTGCGCACCCCGTCACGGTCGCCCAGGTAGATGTTGTCCCCCATGCCGATCTCGTCGCCGTAATAAAGGATGGGGGACCCGGGCAGGCTGAACAGCAGCGAATGCAGCAGTTCACCCACCCGCCGGTCGTTGTCCACCAGTGGGGCGAGGCGCCGGCCGATGCCGATATTGCGCTTCATCCTCGGGTCTTTGGCGTACTCGTTCCACATGTAGTCGCGCTCTTCGTCGGTGACCATTTCCAAGGTCAGCTCGTCGTGGTTGCGCAAGAAGATCCCCCAGCTGCACCCGTCGGGGATCTCGGGCGTACGAGCGAGGATCTCGGTTATGGGGTACCGCTGCTCACGGCGCACCGCCATGAACATGCGCGGCATAACGGGGAAGTGGAAGCACATATGGCACTCGTCGTCATCGCCGAAGTACTGCACCACGTCCTCGGGCCACTGGTTGGCCTCGGCGAGCAACACCTTGCCCGGGTACAAAGAGTCGACCTCCTTGCGGAGGCGCTTCAAATAGTTGTGTGTTTCCGGGAGGTTCTCGCAGTCAGTCCCATCTCTCTCGAACAGGTAGGGCACAGCGTCAAGGCGGAAACCGTCAAGGCCGATGTCGAGCCAGTAACGCACGACATCGAGCATCGTGTCGGCGACTTCGGGGTTGTCGTAGTTGAGATCGGGTTGGTGCGAAAAGAAGCGGTGCCAGTAGTACTGGCCCCTTTGGGGATCCCACGCCCAGTTCGACTTCTCGGTGTCCACAAAGATGATGCGGGCTTTGTCGTAGCGCTGGTCGTCGTCACCCCACACGTACCAGTCGGCCTTCGGGTTTGTCCTGTCCTGGCGGGACTCCTGGAACCACGGGTGCTGGTCGCTGGTGTGGTTCATGACCAGGTCGGCGATCACCCGCAGGCCACGCCGATGGGCCTCGTCGACGAGCTGGGCCACATCGGCCACCTGGCCGTACTCGGGGAGCACGGTCCAGTAGTCGGAGATGTCGTAGCCGCCGTCGCGCAGAGGCGACTGGTAAAAGGGCAGCAGCCAGATGCAGTCGACACCCAGCCACTCCAGGTAGTCGAGCTTGGAGACGATGCCCGGTATGTCGCCCGTGCCGTCGTTGTTGCAATCGTAAAAACCTCGGACCAAGACCTCGTAAAAAACGGCCCGTTGGTACCAGCGGACATCGCCGCTGGCCGTACCCGAAACCTTTTCGCCCGGCACCGCTCCTCCGCTACTCGAGCCCGCTGCCAGGCAGGGACATGATGTGGGCCACTCGCCGGTAGGGGTCGAGCCTCACGTAGGGGTGCTCACCCCAGGTGTAGGTGTCCCCGGACAGCTCATCTCGCACCTCGAAGCTCGACCCGGGCGTGAGCCCCAAGACGGGGAGGTCGAGATGCAGCGTCGATTCCTGAGTGGCGTAGGGGTCCAGCGTGACCACAACCAGCACCACGTCGCCGCCCAGCTCCGACGTCTTGGAATAGACCATCACGTTGGGGTTGTCCGTGCCGTGGAAGTGCGTCGTGCGCAGGCGGCTAAAAGCCGGGTGTGCACGACGTACCCGGTTGACCGCCGAGAACAATGGGGCGAGCGAACCGGGACGGGAAAAGTCGCGGTGGCGGATCTCGTACTTCTCCGACCACATGAACTCTTCGTTGTCCGGCGACAGCGGCTCGTTCTCGTACAGCTCGTAACCCCCATATATCCCGTAGGAAGGTGACAACGTCGCCGCCAGGACGTAGCGCAGGGCGAAGGCGGCCGGGGGGCCGTTACGCAGGGGACCGGAAAGGATATCCGGGGTAGTAGGCCAGAAATTGGGCCGCATGTAGTCGGCCGTAGGGCCCTGCGCCAGCTCGTCCACGTACGTCCGGAGCCCTTCGGGGCCGTACTGCCCGGTGCGCCACGTGAAGTACGTATAGCTTTGGGAAAAGCCGATCTCGGCTAAGCGGGCCATCATCTTGGGACGGGTAAAAGCCTCCGCCAAGAAGACGAGATCGGGCTTTTCTTTCCTGAGCTCGCCGATACACCACTCCCAAAAGGAAAAAGGCTTGGTGTGGGGATTGTCGACGCGGAAGATGCGCACGCCCCTGTCGGACCAGAAGTCGAAGATCTCCTTGGACGCCTGCCACAATGCCTCCCGGTCCTCGTCGCGCTCGGGGAACATGTTGAGGGGGTAGATGTCCTGGTACTTCTTGGGTGGGTTCTCCGCGTAAGCGATCGACCCGTCGGGCCGGTGATGGAACCACTCGGGGTGCTCGCTGACCCAAGGGTGCTCCGGCGAGCAGTTGAGCGCGTAGTCCAGCGCTAGTTCCATCCCGTGCTCCGAAGCCGTACGCACCAGGTGCTCGAAGTCCTCGAAGGTCCCGAGGTCGGGGTGTATGGCGAGGTGGCCGCCCTCGGCGGCACCAATGGCATAGGGGCTTCCGGGGTCGTTAGGGCCCGCTTCGAGCGTGTTGTTGCGGCCCTTGCGGTAGCTGCGCCCGATCGGGTGGATGGGGGGCATGTACAAAACGTCAAAACCGAGCCCCGCGATCCTGGGCACCTGGTCCGCTGCACCCCGAAGTCCCCCGAAACTGCGGGGGAAGATCTCGTACCAGGCGCCCACTCCGGCGCGCTGGCGGTCGACCCAAAGCGCCACTTCGGCCCTGGTCAAGTCATGAGCCAACAGAGGGCCGGCAAGCAGATGGGCGACCACGGACGAAAGCGCAGCGTTTACCCGGGCAGGCTCCTCAGCCCCGGCATCAGAAAGGGCACTGAGCGCCTGGGAGACGCGCCCGCTCTGGTCGTGGCCGCCGCCCCTCAACCACTCCTCGAGCAGTTTGGCACCCTCGGCTATCTCGACAGCCACTGGCTGGCGAGCGGCCAGCTTTACCGCGGTCTTGTGCGCCCAAGTGGCGTAGCGATCAGTCCAGGCTTCAACCACCAAGCGGTGGTCGCCCACGCGCATCGGAGGCCCCACAAGACCGGTCCAAAAGTCGTTACCCTGGTGCCTCAGCGGACCGGTGGCAACGAGCTGGTCGCCACAGTAAAGCAGGGCCCGGGCAGCAAGGATGTCGTGGCCGTGGCGGAAAATGTCCGCTCGCACGGGGACTGCCTCACCGACAAGCCCCTTGGCTGGGTAGCCGCTGGGCGTCGACGGCCTCACGCCCTCGATTACGATCTCGTAAAAACCTCGGCCCTCGGTCGGCTTGGGAAGCACCGCCTCCTCGGCGCCCTCTCCGGATGGGGTCGCCGCCAGTTGGCCGTCCGCCTGAGCGTTTGGCTTAGCCTCAGTGCTCGGCTTAGCTGCCGCTTCTGCAGGTGGGACCGGGTTAGCCGCTTTCGCTGCGGGCGACCGGCGACGGGGCTTGGCCTGGGACGCGTCGGTGCTCATCGGCCCCAAGCTATCCCGACAACCGGAGCAAAAGCCGCCTTACGCTCACCCGGCCCGCACCGTAGCTGCGCCGCTGGTCGGAGGCCGCCTTAGAAGAAACCCGCCCGAGTTGCTACGTTGGCCGAAGATGAAAGCGTTCAGGAGCTTCACCGTCCGGGCCCGGCTACCTGAGCCGCTGGTCCCGCTTCAAGAACTTGCCTTCAACCTGCGCTGGTCCTGGGACGAGCGCACCCGGGACCTGTTCCGCTGGGTGGACCCACATTTGTGGGAGCGCACACAGCACGATCCGGTACAGGTGCTCTCCCTCGTGGCACGCGAGCGCCTGGAGGCGCTGTCCAGGGACAACGCCTTCATGTCGTTCTTGGGTGAGATCCACGCCGACCTGCGCCGGTACATGACCGTCGCCCGCTGGTTCCAGAACCGGGGCCGGTCGTCGCTGGTGAAGGTGGCCTACTTTTCGCCTGAGTTCGGCATCGCCGAGGCCCTCCCTCAGTACTCGGGCGGGCTCGGCATCCTGGCAGGCGACCATCTGAAGGCTGCCAGCAGCCTGGGGGTGCCGATGGTCGGCGTAGGCCTGCTGTACCGGGAGGGCTACTTCCGCCAGCGCCTCAACGCAGACGGCTGGCAGGAAGAGCGTTACCCGGTCATGGACCCCCACTCGATGGCCCTGACGCCGATCGAGGACACGAGGGTGAGCGTCGACCTGGACGGCCAACAGCTAATTGCGCGCATCTGGGTGGCGGCTGTGGGAAGGGTCAAGCTCTACCTGCTCGACACCAACATCGAAGAGAACTCGGACGAGCTGCGCTCGGTAACCGACCGGCTCTACGGCGGCGGCACCGAGCACCGCCTGCGCCAGGAGATCCTGCTCGGCATCGGAGGTATACGGGCGCTGGACGCTCTGGGCGAGCAGGCGCAGATCTTCCACTCCAACGAAGGCCACGCCGGCTTCCTCGGCCTGGAGCGGATCCGCCAGCTCGTGTCCCACCACGGCCTGACTTTCAACGAAGCCCTGGAAGCAGCCCGTGCGGGGACGATCTTCACCACCCACACCCCAGTGCCCGCAGGCATCGACCGCTTCCCTGCCGAGCTCATGGAGAAGTACTTCTCGGGGTGGGCACAGGAGTGCGGTGTGGGGATGGAGGAGCTGATGGCCCTGGGCCACGCTCCTGGTGAGCCACCGAGCGCGCCGTTCAACATGGCCGTCATGGGCCTACGCCTGGCGGCAATGGCCAACGGCGTGGCCAAACTGCACGGCGAGACGAGCCGGTCCATGTTCCAGCAGCTATACCCCTCGGTGCCGCTGAAAGAGGTCCCGATCATCTCGGTGACCAACGGAGTGCACGGGCGCACCTGGGTGTCTGCCTCAATGAACGACCTGTTCACCAAGTACATCAACCCTTCCTGGGAAGACGCTGGGCCGGCGGACTGGGCCCGGATCGTCGAGGCTCGCGACGACGAGCTGTGGAGGGCGCGCGAGCAGGGCAAGGAAGCACTGGTCACTTTTGTCCGGTCTCGGCTCAAGGCTTCGCTCCTGGAAAAAGGCGTGTCCCCGATCGACGCCGCCTGGGCCGACGAGATCCTGGACCCGACTCTGCTCACCATCGGGTTCGCCCGGCGTTTTGCCTCCTACAAACGGGCAACTCTGCTCCTGTCCCAGCCTGAGCGCCTGCGGGCGTTGCTCCTCGACAACAAGCGCCCAGTGCAGCTCATATTCGCCGGCAAGGCCCACCCCGCCGACGACCTGGGCAAGGAGATGAT
>DASSZK010000205.1:0-2785 GCA_035702845.1 Acidimicrobiales bacterium | reverse complement strand
CGGGCGCGTAGCGTTCTGCGGGGGCAAGCCCGGCCGGAGCGATGTGGGCCCGGGCAGCGTGAGCCTGCCGGACGACCTCCAAGCCTTGGGTCTCTTGCGCGCTTTCAGCTTGACGCGCCAGGCGCTCGACATAGTGCTCTGGCGCGAACGATACACCGGCGGCGACCCAGGAGCGCCCGTCGGTTGGAGCGCCCGCAGGCTTCTCGCCAGCCGGACCAGTCGCCTTTGCCGTTAGACTTATCATCACAATCCTTGTTACCCTGGCCTGGTGTACCAGTCTCATCGCCAAAACCGCGTGCCACCCCATCGTACGCATAAATCGACGCGCTGCGGCGGTTGACCACGGGAACATCCTGGCTCCGTGGCCGGGCGACCGGGACGCCATTGCGGCGAGCTTGGCTGCCCCGGAACGAGGCGCTTGCCGCCTACTCACGTCGGCGTTCCCTTAGGAATGCTCCTCCTTCCAGAGGGCTTCGCTTTTGCCGAGCGCCTTTGCCATGGCGCCGCCTAAAGGTAGCTGAAAGCCGCGGTCGCGTAGAAACGCCTGCCAGGCGTCGTCCGGGTAGGACGGTTGCCGACTGGGGGTGAGGATGCGTTCTACCCCGGGCAAGCATCTGCTGAGTTCTCGCTCGCATCCCGTCCAAAACATAATCAACAGTCTGTCGCTCCGACATTCTGTCGCCCGTAGCCAAGGAAACAAGGAGCACTCCCAGAGCACCAGCAACCGCCCCTCGGCTTCGTACCAGGCGCGGACGACACCGATCTCGGTGCGACGCGGCGCCCCGTTGTCGCTGCCATCCTCCAGCCATGGCTTCGCTGACGGTTGGGTGGTGACAATGTAGGGCCGCGCTCGTAGGAAGACATCTCCTCCGTGCCCGTGGCAACGGGCCAAGCGAGCGGTGCGGTATCGGTACGGGGAACGCCCCGGTTCTACCCGTAAGCGCACGGAAGCCAACTGCCCACCGACGCACCCGTCACCGAGGTAAACATCGAACTGGCGATGGACCATCCGCACTCTCGGCGCTCCTATCCCGCCGCTAACTTCAAGCAGTTCGACCAATGGCGTCTCCTCTCGACGGTCATCACAGGCGGCCCTACGGGCGTGGGAATTTCCATCGTCCGGCCATCAGTGTGCTCGATAAGAATCAAGGACCGATGAAGCAACGCCCCCACGGCCTTAAGAGTGGCGAAAAGAACTCCTTCATCTGACCTGGCGAGCGTCGTCGGAAAGTTATGCCCGGAAGCAGCGGAGCTCGTGTCCACCCGCGCGCTCCAGGAGCGACTGAACGCCCGCTTCCTCGCCATCAGCATGGACTACCACCAGGAACTGGCCATCGCTGACTAATTGGGCAAGGTGGTGGCCCTCCGCGGCGGGCGCCCCCAGCTTTGTCAGGACTCCTGCGAGGCCCCCAGCCGTCACGCTCGCCAGGATCAACAAGCGCCCGAAGAGCACGACATCGTGGACGCTGCCGACGACCCCGCCCACGGTGAGATGCCGCGTCTCGGCGTCGTGCCGTTCTTGGTCACCGCCGGGGAAGCGGACCGCCTGCCCCAGCGGTGTCGCCGCCGAGATCACCGGAGCGGGGAAGCCGGCGGCGAACAAGGCGGTGAGGGCGGCTTCTGCCGCGGCCCGTGTGGCGAAGAGGGCAACGATGCTCGTGCCGAGCGCACGGTTGGCGGCAGCCTTCCCCAGCGCGGCCTCGAACTCCGCGCGCGTGAAGCGCAGGCGCACCCGCTCGTCCGCCACCTCGATAATGGCGCTGGCCGGCACCACCAGCATATGGGCGCCGAAGAGGTGGCCGCGCCGCACCACCAGATGGGTCAATACGCCGGTCACCGGGTCGGTGAGCAGCTCATCCGCTCGCCCCAGGTCACCGTCCGCCGCCTCGACAGCCGCATCTGGGCCGATGGCCGACCCGCCCGGCGGCAGGTGTTCTTCGACGATGAATGGCGGCACGCCTTGCCAGCCTGCCGCACCCATACCCGTGGGACCCGGGCCCATCCCCATCGGAGCCATGCCGAGGCCGCCCATGGTACCCAGCCCGCCGGTATAGACGTAGTCGGATGGCCCATAGCCGAGCGCTGGATGCTGCCCATCCGGCGGTGAGAACACCGTGTCTTCAAAGGGGTCCATCCGGTGCAACTCCGCTTGCGTACACGTGAGCCGCACGTGCTCGTGGTCCGCCGAACTGACCATCTCCCGCGGCACCAACACGGCGAAGCCCAAATGGGGGGCGGTGTCGACGATGAGATGCGTCACCGTCCCCGTGGCCCGGTCGAGCACCACCTGCTGCAGCTTGCCGCCTGGGCCGTCGGTGCACTCGGTGCGCGTACCCAATCGCAATGCTAGCTCGAGCTCCACGGAGTACCCCCTTTCGCCAGAGGACCTGGTAGGCGCGCTGCGCAATGCCGGGAACTGCCCGTGCGCTCGTCTCATCGCCAGGGTGGCACCGGGCGGCCCTCTCAAATCTACGTATAGCATGCGCTCTTGGCTCCGAGCGGGGGCCAAGACGCCGTAGCGTCGATTTCGGTACAGTATTTGCTTGTCGCGCTTTGGGTTGTCTTGCCACCGTGCCGGCAAGTGCCGGCCTCCTACCGTGAACGGAGCTCCGACGTGCATCCGCTTCGCCTCTTGAGTCCAGGACTGCTCATTTCGCTGTTGCTACTCGCCGGATGCAACGGCACGAGGGCAGCAGGTTCCGCGTCGACCACGACTCGCGCTGTGACAACGACACCGCTCGCCAGCAGCACGGGCTCCAGCAACGAGGCGACAGCGACAACAGGA